>JAISCH010000034.1 GCA_031265725.1 Propionibacteriaceae bacterium | reverse complement strand
GCACCATGGCTGACCAAGATCAACTTCAACGGCGGGTCGAGCGTGACCACCACCGTCAGCAGCATCACGGTCGACGGCCAAGAAATCCTGTCCGAGCCGGTGACGAACGCGAACAGGGGCGATCTGGCCAGGGAAGTCGCAAGAAAGATCCACGCGTGCGCGACCCGGAAAACCGGTGCCTGCACGCTGGCCGGATACGACGCGGAAGTGCTCGGCTCGAACCTGAACCAGGTCGTCATCTACGCGCCCGGCGACGCCGCCGTGACGCCCGTCGTCACCAAGACCGCCGGCGGGATAACGCATGCCGACCTCGCGGCCTTCGCCGCGCCCGTTGCGAACGTCCCCGGCCACGTCAAGCTGGTTCCCATCACGGAGTCGGTCGCCGACTACCCGAAGGCGCCGTCGCGTACCGATTGCGCGGCGGAGACCTCCTGCACGTATGCCGAGGAAATGACCAACCATGCCAACTGGCACGCCTACTACCGCACGCGCATGCAGGCCATGAAGACGGCGTCCAGCCGGTCGTTCGAGCCGATCGGGGCCCGGTACCGCATCGGTTATTTTTCCATCAACAACAATACCGGCACCGATTTCCAGAACGTCGCGGACTTTGGCGGCGCGCACAAGAAGGATTGGTACGACAAACTTTTCGCCGCCCGCCTCACCGAGGGCGCGGATACGCCGCTGCGCAAGGCCCTGTCGCAGGCCGGCTGGCTTTTTGCCGGGAAGTACGCCGGCAAGCCGCTGAACGGCGTCACGGCCGCCGATCCCATGCAATATTATTGCCAGCCCAACGTCGCCATTCTGTCGACCGACGGTTACTGGAACAAGGCCGCGGGCTTCACGCTCGACAACAAGGCGGTCGGCGACCGGGACGGCCCTTCCAGCGGCGAACCCCGGCCGATCCTCGACGGCGGCCTCGGGCTGAGGACCAAGCGCACCGAGCAGTGGTACAAGACGATCGAGCCTCAGGATTACACCTGGCTCCAGAAGCAGGAGGAAGAATGGGTGGTCGACAAGAGGGGCTACAAGAGATCGACCAAGAGTCAGAGCCAGTACAAGAAAGGCTACCTGGCGCGGTCGCGGCACGAGTGGCGCACGGATAAATGGGTCCTGGAAAAGTCCGTCTATACCAATCATTGGTGGTACAACGCCAACACGGTCACGAAGTGGAAGACGACGACCGCGTATCTTCGCCAGTTCGACTACGAACTGCAACGGCAAACCACGCAGCGGGAAAAAAGGACGGATACGGCCGTCACCTTCGTGACGGGGAAACTCCAGAGGTTGCCGAAGCAGATGTACCGCAAGGTCGAGCGCGATCTCTACCAGAAAGTACAGCAGGTGTATCGGAGCGACAAGCAGAACACGGGTTATTCGGACCCCTATCCGGTCGAAAGCTGTACGGATAATGTGAACACGAAATGTACCTACGAGTTGGAGAACGAGGTCCCCTGGGTGAAAGCCGCTTCCTGCACCGCCAAGGGAAGAGGACAGGTCAATCCGAGCAGTACGGCGGGCGACAACCGATTCACGGTTTACGAGACGAAGACGAGCTGCGGTTATCGTTACTCGGCGACCGTGGAGAAAGTGCCGGCCGCGACGGTGAACGCGCTGCCGCTCGTGACTTCCTGTAAATCGCAAGGCGACATAGGTTCGCCCTATAACGAGCCGCGCGAGGTGGCTTGCACCACCGTGTCGGGCGCCGAAAACTACGCCGCGGACGTTACCCAATGCACGGTGGATGCCGATTACACCTGCCGCTTCGTTTGGGATACGACGCGGCAATTCTGGGATAAAAAGACTTCGGGCGACTGCGTGGACAACCGGGGGGGCGGAGACACGAACGGGAGCGTGTGGAACGATCCGGGGAAAATATGCTATTTACAGCAATATACCTTGTGGACCCCCGTGTCTTCATGCACCTCGGGCATCGTCAACGACGTGACCACCGAATGCCGGGACGCTCCCGTCGTCGTGGGAGGAACGACGGATGCCAACGGCTGGCAGGGCGTCGATGACTGTGCGCAAACCGCCGGCGGCCAGCACGACGCGAACGGACAACGGGTGAACTGCCAGCGGAAACTTCTCAAGACGAACAACAATGTGAATTCCTGCACCCGGACGAGCACGGGCAGGTATCAGTATGAGTGCGAATGGTACGGCCAGACGGCCGAGCAGGAAGCCGCCCAATGCACGCCCACCGGCAGCAACAACATTGCGGGCGGCACCTGGACCGGTCCGCTGACCACCTGCACGCCCGTGGCCTCCGCGCCCGTCTGCACCCAGCAGAACGGCGCGTGGTACTACGTTGATCAAAACGGCACCGTGGATACTTCCAGGAAATGCGAATACAGTTGGACGGGCTGGTCGAGCTTTTATACCACCGGCGCCTGCACGCCCATCGGGACGAACCGGAGGGACGCGCCCCAGGTCGGCGACACGCAATGCCGCTACGAGGCCGATTTGAACAACGGCCTGTACAGTCAAACGGTGTCGTGCCAGAACGCGACGAATCCGTCCGAGCCGCCCTGGGGGTGGAACACTCCCGCGACGTTTCCGGAGGGTCAGCCGGTGCCGATGCCGGAGTACCGGGCATGTTACGACCAGTGGACGATCCCGTCGACGAGCGATCTCCAACAGCGCCTCAAAGGAGACGGTTCCATCGAGTTTTACTGCAACAACAACGGCGTCCATGACAAATGCAATTACATCTACGACATCTGGAGGAATGTGGATGCCTGCACCCCGGTTGCGGCCTCGTCGGGCGACGGCGACTGGACGGTGCTCAATCCGATGGAATGCGACATGAGCTTCAAGGTGATCGATGGCTTCGTCGAGGAATGCCAGGCGATGGCGGATGTGACTCAGTGCGATCCGGTTACCCTGGAAAAGCAGCCCATCGTCGATCCCGCTTTCGATCCGGAGGCTCCGGGTTTTGTCGCAGACGACGGGAAGAATTTTTACCACAAGATCACCACGAAAGGCTGGTACGCGCTCGACGATAACGGCCGGGAGACGACATCGGCCCCGAAGGCGAGCGAAGCCAATCCGTCGCCGAGCAACGCGGGTTTCTGCGAGGTGGCTCCGCCGGCAAGCGCTCTTGGGGTGCCGGGCGAGAAACGGACCTATGGCACCATCAATGGCGTGGCGGACAAACGCAAGGTGATCGCCTGCCGCGCGGTGAAACCGGGCTCGTATGGCTTCTATACGGACGCCTGCCCGGGAAACCGGGGAAGCGATCCGAACGCCAACACGACGAACGGGCAGGCGCCCTCGGTGGACAACGACTGGGTGAAAATCTCCTGCTCGGTATCCAGAACCGGGCCGACGACCGACAATAGCTGCGGCAAGACCACGGTCAACGGCGTCACCGTCATGGTGAACGACATTCCCGCAACGGCCTCGAACAGTTGGAGACGCACGATCTGTTCCCCCGGACACGGCGAGCCGACGAAGGATACCCTGGCCGACGTGGCCGAATACTATTACGTGACCGACCTGCGCACCGAGACGCTCAAGAACTGCACCGGCGCCTCGATCGTCACGCCCGGCGGCGCCACGGGCACCTACGACGTCTGCGCCAACACGCAGGGCAAGCAGAAGATGAGCACCTATACCCTGGGGCTGGGCGCCTCGGGCGTCATGCAGTTCGAGGAAGGCTATGAGGATGAGGCCAAGCAGGGCGACTTCTACAGCGTCTGGAAGGGCGTGACGGCCGATCCGGACAAGGGCGTCTGTTCCTGGCAGCTCCCCGGCACCGAGTGCAACTGGCCGCGTCCGGAAAACAACAGCCAGACCAACATCGACGATTTGTGGCACGCGGCGGTCAACGGGCGAGGCACCTACTTCAGTGCCGAAAATCCCAAGGCGATGGCCACCGGCATCAGTGCCGCGCTCCAGAACGTCACCGCCAAGGCGGGTTCGCTGGCCGCGGTGACCACCACCGGGCCGCGGATGGAGGCCGACACCGCGATCTTCCAGGTTTCGTTTACCTCGGGGACCTGGACCGGCGACGTCCAGAAATTCAAACTCACCCAGGTCAACGGAGCGCTCGTGCTGGAAGCGCTCTGGTCGGCCCAGGCCAAACTGGGCGCCACGCCCCACGCCGACCGGACGATCTTCACGTTCGACGCGAACGGCGCGGACAAGCGCAAATCCTTCACCTGGGGAAGCCTTGAGGCCGACCAGCAGAAATATTTCCAGAAGCCGCACATCGCTTCACTCTCGCAACTGTGCGCGGCGGGAACGATCTGCGTCGAGCACGCGCTCCAGAGCGCTCCGGATTTCGGTGAAAAGCTGGTGAATTTCCTGCGCGGAGAAAGGGACGACGAAGGCGAGACCAACGAACTCTCGAAACCGTTCCGCGCGCGCACCAAGGACGTGAAGTACAGCGTGCTGGGCGACATCGTGGGATCGGAAGCGCTCTACGTGCAGAAACCGTCGTGGAGCTACACCGACAACGGCTACGCCGCCTTCAGGGAAAGCCAGGCCAAGCGCCGCGCCATGCTCTATGCCGGCGCCAACGACGGCATGCTGCACGCCTTCTACGCCGACGATTGTTCGGAATATCACCCAAAGGCAGCCGATTGCCCGTCGGGGAAGAACGACGGCAAGGCCGGCCGGGAGGCCTGGGCCTTCGTGCCGAGTTTCCTGCTGCCCGACCTGTACCGGCTCGCCGACAAGAACTACACGGACAAGCACCGCTTCTTCGTCGACGGAACGCCGGTCATGGGCGACATCTGTACCGGCAACTGCGGCGCGAACGCGAGCGACGCGGCGCAGTGGAAGACCCTTCTGGTCGGCGGCCTCAACCGGGGCGGCAAGAGCTATTATGCGCTGGACATCACCGATCCCGCCAATCCCAAGGGCCTGTGGGAATTCACC
>JAISCH010000032.1 GCA_031265725.1 Propionibacteriaceae bacterium | reverse complement strand
CCCAGATTGGTGCTGGCGGCCATCGACCAGATGTCCAGTCTCAAATACATCCAATTGCAATCCGCTGGCTATGAGGGCTACCTGCGCTACCTCCGTCCTGGCGTCTCCCTACTGAACGCCGCTGGGGTGCATGATGCCGGGACGGCCGAATTGGCCGTCGGCTTGGCGCTGGTGGCCAATCGTCACTTTGATCGGTACGCGCGGAATATGGCCACTGGATTCTGGGAGCTCGATTTCGGGGTCTCGCTGGCCGACCGACGGGTGTTGATCGTGGGGTATGGACATATCGGGAAAGCGATTGAGCAGCGGGTCTCGGCCTTCGAGGTGGCGTCCATCACCCGCGTCGCCAGCCGGGCGCGCGTCGTGGACGGCAAAGCGGTGCATGGCATCGATGAGCTTCATGAACTGCTACCACAGGCCGACATCGTTTTCATCATCTGCCCGTTGACGCCAGATACCGCAGGTCTTTTCGACGCGGCGGCCTTCGAGCGAATGGCTCCGGGAGCTTTGTTGGTAAATGTATCGCGGGGCAAGGTCGTCAACACCGACGATCTGCTCGCTGCGGTCGAGAGTGGACGAATCCGGGCCGCGTTGGATGTGACTGATCCAGAGCCGTTGCCGCCCGATCATCCGCTGTGGCGCACTCCGGGAGTATTCATCAGTCCACATTCCGGTGGGCAATGCGATGCGATGTATCCGCGTTCTCGCAAAATGATGGCTGCCCAGCTCCGTCGTCTGGTGGACGGTGAGCCGCTGGCAAATGTGGTCGCGCGGGGGTGAGCAATGCGTATCGCTAGATTTTCCAATGCGGGTGAGATCGCTTTCGGCGCGGTCGAATTGGCCGAGGACAACGGCCCCAACCCGCAGACGATAGCCGTGTTGAACGCCGACCCGCTGGCTGGGCCGGTGAAATACACCGGCGAACGGGTGATGCTCAGCGAGGTCAGGCTGCTCGCGCCGGTCATCCCGCGTTCCAAGGTGGTCGGTGTCGGCCGGAATTACGCTGACCACGCGGCGGAGTTGGGCAACAGTGTGCCCAAATCGCCGGTCATCTTCCTCAAACCAAATACCTCCGTCATCGGGCCCAGCGAGGCCATCGTCCGTCCGCCGGAGTCCGATCTCCTGCATTACGAGGGGGAGTTGGCCGTTGTCATCGGACGGATTTGCCGCCGAGTCCCGCTGGAACGAGCGGCCGAGGTGATCTTCGGCTACACCGTCGCCAACGATGTCACGGCGCGCGACCTGCAGACCTCCGACGAGCAGTGGACCAGGGGAAAGGGTTTCGACACCTTCTGCCCGCTGGGGCCGTGGATCGCCACGCATCTCACGCTGGACGAGGCCGCCGACCTCGATATCGTCACCACTGTCAACGGCGAGGTGCGCCAGTCCGGGAACACCTCGGCGATGATCCATGGGGTGCCGGAACTCATCGCCCACATCAGCGGTTTCACAACGCTGCTCCCCGGCGACGTGATCCTCACCGGGACTCCAGCGGGAATCGGGGAATTGCGCGTCGGTGACGAGGTCAGCGTCTCAGTCTCCGGACTGGGTATGTTGACCAATCCGGTGATCGACCAGGAGGGCTAGCGGGTGGAGGGCTTGCGCGATCCCGAGGCTGGATTGAGCTATCCGGACATGCTGCGCATGCCTGGTGAGCCGGTGGGCCGTCAGGCGATGGCTGGACTAATCGGCACTATGTTGGCCATAGTCTCTTATTTTGTGGTGGTGCCGCTGGTGACGGATGCCGGGAACTGGCTGGTCTGGCTGGTGACTGACCGGGTCAGTGATTTCACCGCCTTCGATCTCGCCGCCAAGTCGATGCAGACCCCGGCAGGGATGTTCGTCCGTCATCTGGCGCTCGCTTGTGTGATCCTGATCGCGGCTTTGGTGGTGGCGGTGTTTCACCGGGTGCGCCCGCGTTGGCTGAATTCGGTGCAGCCCGGATTCCGTTGGCGCTATGCGTTCATCTGCTTCGCGGTCTCGTTGGTGGTGATGAATCTGGTGCTCTGGGCGGAGAACGGCTTCCAAATCGGAACGATCAACCCACAGCCAGATTTTGGCTGGTTCCTGCTGGTCATATTTGTGACCACGCCTTTTCAGGCCGCCGCCGAGGAATATCTATTCCGTGGCTATCTGCTGCAATCGTTGACTATGATCGCCCGCAACAAATGGGCGGGTGTGGTCGTATCGGCGGCGATATTCGCCTTCTTCCATGCCAACGGCGATCTGCTGATCTTCGGTTACCGCTTCGGATTCGGTCTGCTGGCCGGTTCCCTGGTGGTGTTGACCGGTGGTTTGGAGGCTGCGATAGCCGCCCATGTGGTGAACAACCTCTGCTCTTTCACTTACGCTGCGCTCAGCACGTCAGTGGCCTCGGCAATCGCCGTCATCCAGATCACCTGGGTGGAGCTCGTTCTCCCGCTGGCTGGTTTCGCCATCTGCGGCGCGTTGGCCGTACTGATCGGACGTAAGCTGCAAGTGGCAGTCGTAACTCCTTGATCAGCGTTGATTTCTACGGAACTCCTCGTGCTTTGCCTCACGTATACCTTGGGAATTGCTCAGTCGGCCACTGACTTGTTTTTCCGTTCTCAGCGAATTGACGCCCACAACACAGCGGAAATTGCTCATGGTTTGGCCCCACGCGAGTTGTCTAGTAAAGTCGTGCGTCGCTGGTTACTTGGGGTATGGGGTAATTGGCAGCCCGCCGGATTCTGGTTCCGTCAGTCTAGGTTCGAGTCCTAGTACCCCAACGAAGGTTGAATGAGAAGGTCACTTTTCATGAAGCCGAGGAAAGGATAGTAGTCTGTCTGACAGGCATATCCCGACCACAACCTTGTGGTTGCCCAGGCAACCACATGGCCCCGTTGTGTAGCG
>JAISCH010000361.1 GCA_031265725.1 Propionibacteriaceae bacterium | reverse complement strand
CCAAGCTCTGGCCGACGTCGAGCGGTTGGGCGTCATCCGCCAAGCGAACCACAGCCGCCGAGTCAACCCGGCGACTCACGCTGCCGTCCAGCAACGGGCAAGTGGCAAGGTCCGTCAGGTTGGCCGTCATGAAACCGGCCAGCTTGTCCGCTTGTGCGGGTCGCGTGCCGACCAGGTGCCGCACCTTCCCAGCCGCGCCCCAAGCCTCGAACACCATCGGGCACAAGCCAGAGGCTGAGGCCATTTGCCGCAGCAGCCAGGCGGCGGCCTCTGGCGACAGCGGGCGGGGCCAGGACACTTGCCGCCAGTCCAGAGGTTGCCGTTCACCGGTCATCGTCGTCTCCTTTGGGGAGCATAGCCCCGAGCGCGGAGCCGTGGGTGCCAGGACCATCAGGACCGCTCCTGGCCGGTTGCGGCGAGCGGCTCCCAGACTCAATCGCCACGATGCGCAGCAGCGCCCGTCCCAGTTTCCGCTGGTCTATCTCGGCTCGATGCACCCCGACCAGCCGGACGCGCTTGTCCGCCTGCGGTTTACGACGCGGTTTGTTTCTCCTTCCCATATGTCATCTCCTTTCCGTTAGGCCCGCTTCCGGGGCGTGGTTGTCCCCGTCGGGTTACTGAATTAGTTCGCCTATTCGGCGCAAACGGTGACGGCTGCGGTTTAGCCGGTCACCAGCGGTCTCTGTGGCTGCGGACAATCCGCCAGACCAGCCAGCCGACACCGCCCAGCAGGCCTGCGACGACGATGTACGGCATCACCTGGCATAAGGCGGCTTGCAATGCCGCCAACACCATGCCGATAATGACGAGTCCGATGAGCAGTTGCATCAACTTGCCAAACCAGCCGCCATCAGGCACCGCGACCACGACCAGCATCGTCAGTGTCGTCGACTGCCTGGTGGCGTGGTCTCGGGCCGGTTCCGGCGAACGTAATGTCTGGGTTCACTTCATTGCCCCAGACGTGCCAACCCTCGCGCGGACGCCGGGCAAACAGCTCCAGGTACGGGCCAGGCGAGCAGCGCTCGATGATGTCATAGACCTCCTCTGGCTTATGGGAATGGTCTTGGACAGGCGCGAACAGCCAAGTCGGCTGGGCCTTGAACTGGATGGGCGCTTTACCTCTGGTTCCCAGCAGCAGGTGCTCGGTGCAGTTGCGCAGGTAGTTGCCCAAGCCCAGGCGCGGCTTGGTCCAGGTCATAAGGGAACGCGGCGTGAAATCCCAAGTTCGCATTACCTGGTAAGCGGACTCCAAAGCCGCGTTGGTTGTCCAGAGCCACAGGTGGGCGTCGTCCTCGGCCAGGTCGCTGACTGGCAGAGCCTCTATTTCGGCCAGTGTCATCAGCTTGTAGTGGCGGACAGCGCCCAGGCTGCCGCCTTGTTGGATGTCCCAGGGTGGGTCAGCCAGGATGGTGCGGTATCTGTGGGCGCTCATGACCGGCTCCACTTGGCTCTATGATTGCCGCTATTGCTGTCCTTGCTGGTCTTGCCCCGATTGACGTCCTGCGCAGTGAGTGCGGCCACGTCTCGACCCAAGGCAGCCTGACGGCGGCTTGACCTGGTGTTCTGTTCCGTGGCCGACAACACCCGCGCACCGTCTTCTGCAACTTGCTCGGCTTCCGGGCTGCCGGGCAGCAACCGGTCGAGGCGTTGCACCACTACGCGACGGTTGTGGCAGACGGCTACATGAGCCAGGAGTCGTCTTAGGCCAGCGCGTTGAGAGCGGGCGCTGTCCGCAAAGGTGGCCTCCAGTCGCTTGTGCAGATTGCGGCAGGTGAACCGGCGGCAAGCCAGGTGCTGCGTATGCAACGCCAAGCCCTGACGCTGCGCTTCGTCGCCTGGCTTGTTGCAGACATAGACGACAACCCCTTCCGGGCCGCAGGTCTCACATTCGCTGATTGACGGGTTGGCCTGCGGCAACAGCTTGTCAGGGCCATCGTTCGAGCCGTGCGCCGCGTGTTTGGCCGTGGCGGTTGGTTTGTTGGTCGCTCTGCCTGCGGCCTTGTGCTTTGGCTGGTGCTTCGCTGGACGCTGGGCCTTCTGCGTGCCTCTTGCATCCTTGTTGATAAATCCCCTCAGCGCCTCACCCCAAGCCGCGAACCTGGGTTCGTCCTTCAGAGTGTGGAACAACTCCAACCTGGCCGTGTGGTGGTGTTCCAGCTTGCCGGTGGCGGCGAACCGCTCCAACTCGCCGCCGAGGCCGCGATGGACAGCCGCCGCGATGCGCCTAGCGGTGTCCCGGTCGATGACCCGACCTTCCGCCCTGGCCCGGTCAATTCCCTCCGCGATAAGCCGCGCCAGCTCGGCTTCTTGGGATACTTGTTCTTTTGTCATGTCTCCTCCTTTCGTTAGTTGGTTATTGACATGCGCCCACCGTTATACGCAAAAACAGCGCCGAGCGGTACCACCATTGTGAAAAGCACAACATCTCCAGATTGAGAACACCAGGCTTGGGCCGTTTCGTCGAGCGCGAGAAACGGCCCATCCCGCGAAAGGCCGGATCGTCACTCGTCGCGCGGGGATTCTCGTTGCCGCGCTGCCTTCATCATCTGATCGACCGCCGTCCTAGTCGTCTGCCTAATCCGCTGCTCGGCGGCGAATTCCTGCTGCTGGATATGCCAAGCCCGCATAGCGGCCTGAATATTGGCCTGTTCCCGCTCGATCTCCCGCCGATTGATGACGTAATACAACATCAACCCGCCAACCAACGCCAGCACCGTCAAGATAATGGAGATAACCATCACTCCGAATGTCGCCATCACTGCCACCCCTCACATCCGCCGCAATTTGGTCAAGTCATCGGCCAGCATTTCCGCCACCTGAATTGACGCCATATTGCCGAGGAATTCCAAACGGTTGCCCGCCAGGGGCACGGCCTTGATGAGTTCCGCTTCCACGGCGGTCAACATGGCCACCTCGCTCTGCGCCGTCCGGGCCAGGCTGGTGGCCCCCGACAACTTGACCCTTGACAGTGTCGTTTCGACATCGATAGCAGCCGCCCGCACCAATCCTTGGTTCTGGACGCGCCCGATAGCTCGCCCCGTCTGCGATAGCGGCGACGGCAGCCCGCCCGCACCAGCCAGCGGCAGCACCCCACCGCCCCCATAACTCTGCACCTGATTGCTCATGATCTTCCCCTAACGCTCCTTACTCGAACCCAGGCCGCGCCGGATGGTCGCGGCCCACCACACCGACGCTAGGTCGGCCTGATGCGCCCATGGGGGAATCGGAACAAACTTGGAGACTCCACCGAAATGGGAAAACCGGCACAATGGGGAAACGTGAACCATCCCGACCGGTCAACCCCCATCCGACCCGCTGGCCAGCACCGCCCGAACCGGACAGCCGACGCCCGCGACCTGCTGGGCGACCTGGTCTACCTGCGCAAAGGCCACGGGTTCACGCCATCACGGGTCGGACAGGCAGGGACGCTGCTCCTAGTGTTGGGCGGCGACCATGAGCCGTTCGCGACCATCAGGCAACGCTTCACATCAGCCATCGACTCGCTGCACGACCGCGACGTACTCCGAGCCGCTTTCGGCCTGACACCGGAAACCGCCCGCCTGGCCACCCTGAACCAACGTCGGACGTATTACGGCCAGACCATCGGTCGCAAAGCCGACACTGTGGCCGACCGGGAAGAAACCGCCTTGGTCAACCTGCGCAACCAACTACTGACCGGCTGGTACCCGGCCTCGCCGCTCGGCCCGCGCCCACCGGAACTGCACGGCGGCATCGTCCAAGAATCCGTCCACGTCCTGACTGTCGTCAACGACCAGCGTTGGCAGGAGACCCGCGAGCATTACCGCTTCCTGGCGGCTTTCGACCAGGCCGACTACCTGACCATCGCCTCAGACTTCGCACCCATCGCTGTCCCCTGGCCAGAAGGAAACTCGCCTTTCACCGTCCGCACCAAGACCATCCCCGGTGGCTACCGCCACGACTTCATCCACCACCCGCCCATGGAGCGAGGCCAGGTTTACGACCTAGCCTTCAAGCTGCTGCCCGACCCAGCAGCCGACGACCCCGGACACGTCACCGAAGCCTCGCACGCCTTCCATGAACGCACCCTGTCGGCCACGTTCGAGGTGGTGTTCATCGGGGTGAAACCGCAGTTCGCCTGGTGGTTCAAGGGATTGAGCATGTTGGAGCGCCCAGGCAGGCCGACTGAGGCCAACCGGCTCGACTTGGGCGAGGGGAGCAGCGTGAAGGTCGGGTTCAGGGACCTTTACGGGGGGTTGTTTGCGGGGGTGGGATGGGGGTGGTGAGGCAACAAGCGGGACAACGCACGGACCACAATCATCCCGCCAATATCCCCGCGACCGACGGTCAGCGTCCGAACTGCGATCGGATGGTATCTCATTATATGAGACGGTGTTGCGGGGCGGAGCATTCAATGAGAGTCTGGAAGGCCCGCTATCTTTACCCCGAAGGAGGTAGGCATGATGACCGTCCTCGCGATAGTAATGCGCTCGCACTGGGATATGCTCCCGCTCCCGATACCCACAACGCCTTCCATTGGCAGGACGAGACCTGCCTGGTCCCGCGACTCCAGCATTGCCGACTCGCGTATAGGCTCTAACCGTCGCCAAGGCGGCATCTGATCAGCATGAACACAACGGTATCAAGGCGCAAAATTGCCGCCACTGTCGTAACCGATGCTGCAGGGAAAGTGCTCACTGTCACCCAGAAGCGGCACAATGGCCAGCTGACGGTCGCGTTGCCGGGAGGGCATCAAGAAGATGGCGAAAACGAAATGCAGACTCTCGTTCGGGAATGCATAGAAGAAACTGGGGTGAGCATAGCGCCCACCGAGTCTCTTCTGTATCAAGTCGCTGTGTCACACGGTCCGACCCAATACGACGTCAACGTATACGCGAGCACGCTCAAGGGCGTGTACCCACGACAACAAAGGTCTGGCGAGAGGGTTGTATCCTGGAGCTGGCTCACGAGAGAGGAGGCTATCCGTGCCTTTTCGACGTCCTCGGTTCGGCACATAGGCGAACCGGCCTTGGCCCGTCTTGAAGGAAATACACACCATCAGTCTTGGCGTTACGACGCGTCCTCTGCCTATTTGCAAGCGCAGAAGGCGGTCGTCGGTCCGGTCTCGGAACCCGGACACTTCGCCGTAGGCGACTATCACACAGAGCAGCTCGGCGTTCCCGCGCTGTACCTAAAGGACGCTGATTCCTTGTCCAGGGCCGCAATGGAACTCTCCCGAATGGTAGCGCCTTACCGCTCTGACACCGTCGTAGGAATTGCGGTGGGTGGGTTACCTCTGGCGGTCTTATGTGCTCAGATACTCCGACTTCCCCTCGCGATAGTCGAACACGATGCTACCGCCACGAGTTCGGCTAGGACCCGAGGAGCCGGCTTGGGGAATCGCTGCGCAGTCATTGACTCAACGTTTCACAGCGGAGCCACCGCGCGGCGCACGATTGACGTCGTCAACTCAATGAATGGCACCGTTTCGCTGGTAGCCGTCGCTACCCAGAGTATCCCGTTGAACACTCATACGGACTACGATATCGATGTTCCGGTTCATGCGTTGCACCATCTACCGATCCACTCTTGGAATCCATCCGAATGCCCTCTTTGCCAGACAGGAGTTCCCCTCGATGAACGGCCCGGTCGCAATGAATAATGTGTCACTGGATGTACGCAATATGCAAGAAGTTGTCAGCAGGGCCAAAGAGGCAGTCGCTCTAAAATGCCATCTCCTAACTGACGGTATCCGGATAGAGCAGGGCTCTTTCGATACCAGCAAAGTGAATCTCACTCGTCGGCACTTGTACGACTACGGGACTTCTGTGCCGGAGCATGAAGTGCCGTATGAAATCATTCTTCACTGGGTGGACGTAGCGACGAAGCGGCTACCGATAGTAGCACGGGTCAGATATAACAAAGAATCGCCGTGGCATCTTGTACGTGACGGTTCTGAACAGCTGGTCATCAATAGCGTTACCGGTGATCGGAGCGCAGTTAAAATTCGCGAGGTCGCGGACTTTCGCGGTCAGAGCATAATGGGTCAGCCTCTCGACTCGCTGGTGCAACGCCTAGGTTATGACCTGCTCGGGCTCGTTCCTACTAACTACTGTGCCTTCTACCGCAGCGGCGGTAAATGCGCATTTTGCGAGATCGTCGAAACGCACGATGACTTGATAGGACGTACCGCGCCTTACAGGAGGTCTCTTGAGCTGCTGACGGCGGCAAGTGTCGCTGCGGCTGAGCAAGACGAGTCCGTGACGTCGATTACATTCAATGGCGGCCAATTGAACGGACTCGACGAAACGGTTCGCATGTATGTCCGCCTACTAGAGATGATCTCGAACCACTCGGCCACTGAGAGCCTGGACAAGACAATTGCCTGTATGCCCCCTGAAGATTGGAGTCTCATTGAGGACCTAGCGGGAGCGGGGCTAAACCAGTTCTTCATCAATGTTGAAACCATGGACGAGCAGGTACTCCAGTATATGGCCCCGAAGAAGTCGGAAATCGGACTTCCCAGAATGTTTGAGGGTCTCGAGCGTTCCATCAACGCATTTGGCGTTGGGCGCGTGTACAGTAACCTCGTGTACGGGATACAGACAATTGGGAGCAAGTGGCCCGCTAAATGGTTACGCGCGTCCGACGAGAATGCAGCCATGTTACAGCAGGCCAAAGAACTCCTGGACCGTAGGGTTGTGCCCACATTCACGGTGTATCATTCTTCAGGCCGTAACAGTACTGGCCCAATTCGGCTTTCGGGCGACGGTCTGTTTCGATTCACGATTGAATACGGCGAATTAGTCCGAGACAGCGGGTACATTGACCCGGCGAGAGGGGCTGTCCTATTCAGTATCGGTTCGCTCCCCAACACTACCTACAACGACGGATGGCTGTTGGCCGACATGGCGACGCGTTTTCATAGCATAGAAAGCGGCGGATAAACCGTGTTAGGTCCACTCAGGGCGGTGTTGTTTGATCTGGATGAGACACTTAGCCTCACAAACCCAGCGTCAGAGGAAGCCATGAAGAGAGTGGCCATGCATGTAGCGGAAGATGCGGTTAGCTCAAAGAGACTGTTGGCGGCATGGTACGCAGCGCGAGCGGCGTTTTGGCGTGATGCCTCTTGTGCCGCGTGGGGTGTCCGCGACCCTAAAAGGGTCCGTGAACTGTGCTTTGCGCAAGCCGCAAGGACCGGAGGCATAAAGCTCGCACGCGAGTACTCAGACGAATGTTATTTAGCAGAGCGCATACGGAGCCTATCTGCAACGGAAGGCGCAGTACGGCTAATTGATACCTTGACTCACCAGGGGGTGAGGGTGGGCGTAGTCACGAATGGCGATCCCAGCGAGCAAATTGGCAAAATTGAGGCCCTAGGTATTAGACAGATGGTTGACGTTGTAGTAACTGTCAGCGTTTCCTTGGGGCCTAAGCCCTTGCCGGACATGCTCTTGTCGGCTATGTACGGTCTAGAAACAGGGTGGGGAGAAACTGTTTTGATTGGCAATGACGTGCGTACCGACGGGCTAGCTGCCCGCGCGGCGCAAGTCGGATTCGTTCACCTGCTCAAGGGCAATTGTCCACCCCAGTCAGAATCGCCACACGCCCATGTTCGGTCGCTACGAGAGGTGACGGTCGAGTTGCTGACCCAGGCTCTTGTTGGAAGGAAAGGTTCGGACATGTGCGGTGTTGCTGGCTCTTTGAGTTCCAATCGCCCCGTGCCGCTGAGACCCGTTTACCAAATGGTCGAGGGCTTGAAGCATCGCGGACCGGATGGGATCGGTGTATATCCGTGGAAGCCTGAAGCCAACGGTTGGTATTACGCACTACTCGGTCATGCAAGATTGCAGCTCGTAGGCGATACGAACGCGGGCCGACAACCGTTGGCAAGCATGGACGGGACTTGCATAGCCTCGGTAAATGGCGAGATTTACAACTATCGGTCACTGTGGGCTGAGCATTTCCCAGGGACGCCTTTCGACAAGGCGTGGTCTGACTGCAAGGTCGTTGCCGACCTGTATAGCAAATTAGGGCTGATGGGAATCTCGTTGTTGGAAGGTATTTATGCCGGAGCAATCCTAGACGTATCCACCGGTTCTATGGTGGCATTTAGGGATCATTTCGGAACGAAACCCCTCTATTACACATTCGCGCGACAGTCGGCATATGTGTGTTCAGAAATACGGCCTCTTCTCGCGGCGGCCAATATCAGACCTGAGTATTCTAGGCAAGCGCTACTCGACTATTTTCATTACCAAACACCATTGGGCGATCGCACTCTCTTCTCCGGAGTATACACAATTCCTCCCGGTACCGCCGTGACTTTCTCCGACAATGGAATTGAGCATAGCATAGTTCCCAGCCCCTGGCGGGAATCACAGCGTGCGGAGCACTACCCGTCGTTAGAGCAGGCGAGCCAGGAGTATCGCAGGAGATTTGCAGGCGTAATGGACAGACAATGGCACCCGATGGCGGGCGCATTTCTAAGTGGAGGTACGGACTCAAATAGCATAACATCGACCTTGACGAAGCTGGGTCATCGGATACCTACGTATACGGCACGATTCGCGACGGACTCGCTACTTGCGGTCGATAGTGGCGCTGATGAATCTTCGATTGGCGCCTGCCTCGCTAAGGAGTACGGGCTTCCACACACTTCGGTTGCCATTGACCCTGATCACTTGGTAGCGGAAATGTCTCAAATGATCCGTCACCTAGAAGACCTGCGGGGACCTATGTCGCTCGGCGCATGGCGGATAGCACAGGTGGCGACCGGTCAATGCAGAGTTCTCTTTTCTGGTATGGGAGCGGATGAGATTTTGGGGGGCTATGTGGATCGAATCCGACTCTTTTCGTCACGTTCGCCGCTAACCTACGGCGTTTTTGACGAGTTGTGGGGC
>JAISCH010000342.1 GCA_031265725.1 Propionibacteriaceae bacterium | reverse complement strand
CTGAATGTGATCGCCGGGCTGGACATACCCGATGCTGGGGCGTTGCGAGTGGCCGGATTGGACATGGCTGAGTTGTCCAGGGAAGAGCGCGCTCGGCTGCGGCTGAACTCGGTGGGCATGGTCTTCCAAGACAATAACTTGGTGGGGCAGTTCAGCGCGGCGGAGAATGTGGAGTTGATCTTGCGTTGCCAGGAAGTCGCCCACGCCAAAGCGCAGGCAAAGAAACTGTTGGAATTGCTGGGAGTGGGCGATCTCGCCGGACGGCGGCCAGTTGACATGTCCGGAGGGCAACGGCAGCGGGTGGGGATCGCCCGGGCATTGGCCGGTGACCGGAAACTCATCCTCTGCGATGAGCCGACTGGGGCATTGGACCAGGAGAATTCCCGGATGCTGTTCTCGCTATTGCGGCAGCTTTCCCACGATAAAGGGGTGGGCGTGTTCATCGCCACTCATGATCTGGAGGCGGAAAGTTATGCCGACCGGGTGCTGAATATCGTCGATGGGGTCATTAAGTGAGCGCGGCGGCAAATAACCGCTGGGCTTTGCGGATGGGTGCGCTGCTGGCCCGGTCCCGTCCATTCCGGGCATTGCTGGTGACGGTGGGAGTGGCATCGCTGCTGGTGTCGGCCACCGTCTCGGGTATCGAGGCATTGAAGCTGGATCCGCAACAGGTATTGGCATCCTGGCTTGGACAGACCCGCGCTATGGTGTCTCCCTACGACATTCCCGGCTCACCGCCAGGAACTCCGTTGGGCCAGCCGGAATGGCTGAGTGAATTGCAGCCGGGAGCACAGCTGATCACAGCCTGGAGTGGCCAAGTGCCCGTCCGTGACCAAGGGGGCACGTTTTCTCAAATCAGCTATAGAGAGTTGGAACTGCCCTCCCCGGCCCTGGCCGGAAACACTGAGTTGATTGACGGAGACTGGCCTGTTCAGCCGGGGGAATGCGTTTCAACCAAACAGGCTGCTGACAATCCTGATCCGCCGATCGGCGAATGGAGCTTGACTGTCACCGGGCGGGTCGGGCTGACCTATTATCCGGGCGGATCGGAGCTGATCTGTGCGCCGGGCACCTGGGGCACCTGGAAGATGTCAAGTGCCGAAAATGCTGCCGCTGGAGTCGCGGCGACGCCGAGCTGGTATCTCACTGGCGACCGGGACGCTGTGGTAGCGAGTCTCAATACCGTGGTTGGCAGCGACGGCTTCCCGCCAGCCACCATTGAGACAGCGGACGATCTCTTGCAGCCCAACTCGATGTCGGCGCAGAAATTTCTCGGCGAACGGCTCCCTTTCCTGGTGATCCCCTTCGCGCTCGCCCTGGTCTTAGCCGGATTGCTGGGCCGTTGGGGAGGCGAAGTAGCCAGGGCGCTTTCCCGTTCCGGCGTGCCGGAGCGGCCGATGCGCACGGCGATGCTGACAACCGCGTTGGGTGGGTCAGCGGCGGCCGGTCTGGTGGGCGGGATTTGCGGAAGCCTGCTTGGTCTCGCTTTGCGGCCGGTGCTTTCCGTGATCAACGGCGGCGTGCCGCTGTCGCCGTGGGCGATCCGCTGGGCAGATGTGGTGTTGCTCGCACTGATGGGCGGCATCGGGGCCGCGATAGGCTTCCTCTGCTCTGCCGTGATAGGAGGCGGACAACTGCGCCAGCAGGACCAAGCGCCCCGAGTTCTTACCAGCCGGGCGTCGTTGCTCATCTGTGCGGTGTCAGTATTGCTGGCCGGAGCCGCCGTTTGGACGGGGCTTGCTTCGACGGGGCGGCTGTCCTGGATGGTCGCAGCGTCAGTGCTCATGTCGGCAGCCATGTCCGCACTGGCCATTCCCGCCCTGGCTCAAGTCGGCAGGCGGCTGTCCAAACGGCCAATTTCCGGCCTGACCTTGGGTGGTCGCATCCTCGTTGAGGGCAGCGCCCGGTGGGGAAGGCTTGCCGCAGTGCTGACCGGGCTGGTCAGCCTGGTGGTCTCGCTGTTTCTGATGGCATCGGCTAGCGTCGCCGGACAGTTGCTAATCACCACTTCTATCGTTCCAGCCGGAAGCGCGTTCATTGAGACGCTTGACCCCGCAGGGAACGAACTCCCCGCTGACACTCTGACCCGGTTTGAGACCGACCTCGGCGTCAGCGATCCGGTCAAAATCACCGAACTCTACGCAGTGGTCGAAGACTGGGGGCTCATTCAAACCTTCGAATCGCTCACTGACGCCAAAGCCGTGCTCGGCGACCTCGGCCCCGCCGAGAACATGCTGAAGCAAGGCGGGCTAGTGATGATCGGAAATGGTGTGGGGCAGACTGAGGTGAGTGTGGACGTGGATGGTGATCTTTTTCAGCTACCTGTTGAAATGCTGAAACCAGTCCCCGCCAGCCGGTACGCCACCGGCGCGGGTTTCGCGGTGCGAGGCGCCCTGCCCGAGCCGGTCAAGAATGCGGATGTGGTGCGGACCTGGAAGCTGTATCGCGGTCTCAGCCCGGAGCAGGATGTCGCCGCCCGGGATTGGACCACCAGCAGCGGAATGAGAGCCTTTCAGGTGATGAGTTTCCGCCCGTTGGAAGGATTCTCCCTTCCGGCTTGGATCGTGGTGTCGCTGGCGGGGTTCGGACTCCTGATGACTCCGCTGTTGGCTTCGACGTTGCGCAAAGAAGCCCGCGCCCTGCGCCCACTGGCGGCCAATCTCAGCAGTATCGGCGTGCCGTCGTCCTGGATGCGGCAAAGCCTGCGGACGCTGGCGGGGACTGTCCTGATACCGTCGCTCGCTCTAGCTGTCGGTGGAGCCGCAGTGGTGACCGCCGAACTGTCCCTGCTCTACCCGACCGCCTTCGACGTCATCGGACTCCCCTGGTGGATGCTGGCCGTCTTTGTCTGCTGCCTAGCGATCTCCGGCTACCTGGGAGTCGTCTCATCGGCCAGACGCCTGTACCACAAAGAGACCACCGTCACAGTATGAGCATCGCAGTTGTCGGCATAGTTTCCAGCTGGCTATTTACCGGGACAGATTATAACGGGTTGATAACGGTCGTTAGTTTGCTGTCACGTTTTGGGCCGCTCAATCAATAACTAGAGTGCCTGGATTCGGCAAAGAGCCGAATTAGCTGCCTAGTCAAAACAAGGGGGGGTTGCGATGAGGAAAACCGCAACATTCGCGGTATCAGGCGCGCTGGTGGTGGTGTTGGCGAGCGCTTTGGCTGGTTGCTC
>JAISCH010000341.1 GCA_031265725.1 Propionibacteriaceae bacterium | reverse complement strand
TGGACGTAGCCCTAGTCCAGACTGATGGCAGCAATCAGGCAAAGCTGTTGGAGGCGACCCGTGATGCGGACGCGCTGTTGGTGGTGCATGAGCAGATCGACCGGGCGGTCATCGAGAATCTGCGGCACTGCCGGGTGATAGTTCGTTGCGGCATCGGCTATGACAACCTCGACCTCCAGGCGGCAGCAGAGCACGGCATCTGGGCCGCGAACGTGCCGGATGCGAACTACCGGGAGGTGGCCGTGCATGCGATGGCGATGATCCTGGCGCTGACTCGCCGCCTGCCCAGCTACGACAAAGCCATGCACGCGACCGGCTGGGCGGGCATGGAGATCGGCGCGGGGATCCGCCGTCCGGAGAGCCAACTCGTCGGCCTGTTGGGGATGGGACGTATCGGTGGCCGGGTGGCCGAAATGGCCCGCTCGGTCGGCTATTCGGTCCAGGTGTACGACCCCTATCTCGATCAGGCGAGGGCGGACGCAGCCGGAATCAAGCTAGTCGGCCTGGACGCTGTGATAGCGACCAGTGATATCGTCTCGCTGCATCTACCCTTGACGGATCAGACCAGGTGGATCATCGACGCAGCCGCGTTGGCCCGGATGAAGCGGGGATCGTTTCTGGTGAACGTGTCGCGCGGCGGCTTGGTCGATGAGGGCGCGCTGGCGGAGGCGCTGACCAGCGGCCAGTTGGCCGGTGCCGGGGTGGACGTCTGGGAACAGGAGCCAATCGATCCGGACAATCCGCTGCTCAGTTGCGCGACCGCCCTGCTCTCACCGCACGCGGCTTATCTCAGCGTCGAGTCCTTCGCTGAAATCCGGCACAAAGGCTTCGAAGAGGCCGCTCGGGTGCTGCGCGGGGAGCCGCCGCTGAATCCGGTGAATCGTCCTTGATTGGTAGCGCTGCGGTATGGGCCTGGGCAGAAGTCGCGGCAGTGCTAAGACCTGGGGAGGGATTTGATGAGTAACCGCAGTGTGGCAGTCGGATTCCGGTCGGAACGCGGCGCGGTCCTGTTGGCCTTGATGCTGGCCAAAGCGCTGATAGCGATAGATACCACCATCCTGGCGACGGCGGTGCCCTCGGTGGTGCGGGAACTCGGCGCTTTCGAGCAGTTCCCCTGGCTGTTCAGCGCCTACCTGTTGGCGCAGGCGGTCTGCGTCCCGATCTATTCCAAGCTGGCCGACACCATCGGCCGCAAGCCGATCATCCTGCTGGGGGTCGGGCTTTTTCTCTTCGGCTCGGTCCTGTGCGCGCTGGCGTGGAATATGACGGCGCTGATCGCATTCCGGGTGGTGCAAGGGCTCGGTGCCGGTGCGGTGGCACCAATGTCGATGACCATCGTCGGTGACATCTACTCTGTCGCGGAGCGCGGCCGGGTGCAGGGCTACCTGTCTAGCGTCTGGGCGATCTCCTCAGTGGTCGGCCCGGCGCTGGGTGGCGTCTTCGCGCAGTTCGGGTCCTGGCGGTGGATTTTCGGGGTGAACGTACCGCTCTGCCTAGTGGCCGGGTGGGCTTTGATCCGTTCCTACCAGGAGAAGGTCACTCAGGTGAAGCACCGGATCGACTATCTGGGTGCCGCAACACTCACCGTCGGTCTGACGGCGCTCATCCTCGCGCTATTGCAGGGCGGCAACGGATGGGCCTGGCTGTCGGGGCCGAGTCTGCTCACCATCGGCATCGGAGTACTCGCCATAGCGCTGTTCTGCCTAGTGGAACGCCGGGCCGCTGAGCCGGTCCTGGAGTTGTCGCTGCTGGCCCGCCGACTTATCCGGACGATGGCTCTCATCTCTTTTGGCATTGGAGCGCTGATAATCGGCGTAACCAGCTACGCGCCCACTTATCTGGAGAATTCAATCGGCATAGCTCCGTTGGTGAGCGGGGCAGCGGTGGCAGCGTTGGCCCTCGGCGCACCACTGTCGGCATCCATATCCGGGCGGTTGTATATGAAGTACGGCTTCCGGTGGACGATACTGCTCGGCGCGGGTGTAGCCATCACCGGTGCCAGCGGGCTGGCTGCCACCGGGCCGTGGCCGAATCCGGTCACAGTGGCGGTGATGTGTTTCGTGATCGGCTTCGGAGTGGGTTGGATGGGAGCGCCGTCCCTGATCGCAGGCCAGGCCTCCGTCGAGTGGAGTGAGCGGGCGGTGGTGACCGGCGTCAACGTGTTCGCCCGCACTGCGGGCAGCGCGGTGGGCGTGGCGATCTTCGGCGCGATCGCCAACAACCTGATCACGCACGGGGCGGGAGCCAACGACTACGTCACCATAGTGGACGCCTCCACCTGGGTGTTCGTTGCGGTTGCGATCACCGCCGTCCTGATCTGGTTGACGAGTCTCGCCCTGCCCACTGGCCGGGTTGACGACCCCGCTTACACCGCAGCCACTGCGGAGGACGACACCGAACGATCACTTCACTAGTCAGTGGCCCGGACGATGCCGTGTTGGTAGGCGTAACGCACGGCATGAGCACGATTGTGCAAACCCAGTTTCATCAGGATACGGGATACGTGAGTCTTGACCGTCTCGTTGCCGATGTAGAGGGTCGCGCCGATCTCTTGATTGGTGAAGCCCTCGGCTACCAACAGGAAAACCTCGTACTCGCGCGCCGTGAGTAGTTCCAACTCCTGCGGCAATTGCCCGACCGGGGCAATCGCATCAGCGATCCGCGAAGTGAGTCGCCGGACTACAGCCGGATCGACATAGGAATCGCCGCGAGAAGCGGCCCTGATAGCGGCGATAAGTTCTTCGGGAGGCAGGCTTTTCAGCACGAAACCCTGCACCCCAGCGGTCAACGCACGATGCAGGTAGTGGTCGTCGTCGTACGTCGTGAGCATGATGATC
>JAISCH010000313.1 GCA_031265725.1 Propionibacteriaceae bacterium | reverse complement strand
CCGACCGTTAGATCAACTCGACTCTCAGAGGTTGCGCCAATAGCTCGCTGGTTAAGCGAGCGGCGGGAGAATGGTGTGATGGCAAGGCGGAGGAAAGAGGCGTAGCGGAACCTACGTCGATTGACTCTCAACGCAGCCAACGCGCCATTATCCCGTCGCGAGCCAAGCAACCTATTGGCGCGACCTCTTAACGCAAAGCAAGCTATTCTTTGTTTCGTGAGTTTGCCCGGTCAAGTACCTGTTGACAGTATGCGCCGCTGGGAGGCGGACCAGACTAGCTTGCTGCTGGGCGACACTATCTCGCTCAGTGAGGCACAGTGGCATGAGTCCAGTCTGCTGCCGGGCTGGTCCCGTGCCCATATCGCCACTCACTTGGCTAGAAATGCGGACGACATTGGTTGGGTGGCCGTCAACCCTCGGATCGGACTTAGCCAACTGCATTCGCCCACTTCCAAATTCACCGAATTGGAACGCGGGGCCGACCGTCCCGGCCTGAGCCTGCAGATCGACCTCGACACTTCCGCTGGCGCGCTGGCACGTTCCTGGGTCGCGGTAACCGACTGGCACCGCCCGGTGCGGATTCTCACCAGCCAATACCCGCTCAGTGTCCTGCCGCTCATTCGGCTGCACGAGGTCTGCGTTCATCACCTCGACCTGGAAGTGAATGCCTCGCTGGACCAGATAGAGCCTGCCGCTGGGGCCTGGCTGTTGAAGTGGGTGCTGCACCGGATGGAATCTGAACGCTGCTCCGAGGTCAGCGTGCTCAGTGAGACCGGGGTGAGCGCGACCATCGGGCGCGGCGAGCCGAAACGGCAGGTCCGCGGCACTGACGCCCAGCTCTGGGCCTGGCTGAGCGGACGGGTCGGGCCGGACAATTTGGACGGGGCCAACGGGCTGGAATTCGTCCTACTCAGTTGAGCGGTCGCGCCAATAGGTTGTTGGTCAGTCTATTTGTGTAATAGCTAAGCCTTTAGATTGTTCGTCAGCCTATTGGTGTAACAGCTAAGCCTCTAGGTTGTTGGTCAGCCTATAGGTGCAGTCGCTAAGCCTCTTCCTTGCCGCTGTCTTTCTCGTCACGACCCGATTTGATCAGGCTGGCGATGGTGGTGACCGCCAACACAGCGATGATGAAGGCGAGCGAGATCCAGATCGGGATCTCGCCGGAGAAGCCGAGAGCGGCGTCCCAGTGGTACTCATGCATGGCGTGCAGCACCAATTTCACCCCGATGAAGGCGAGGATGATTGCCAGCCCGACCGAGAGATAGACCAGCCGCCGCAGCAGCCCGCCGATGAGGAAATAGAGCTGACGCAGGCCCATCAGCGCGAAGACATTCGCGGTGAACACCAGGTAAGCCTCTTGAGTCAGCCCATAGATCGCCGGTATGGAGTCAAGGGCGAAGAGCAGATCGGCGGAACCTAGCGCCACGATGACGAAGAACATCAGCGTGGTGTAACGCTTGCCGTCGATCTTGACGCTGATCCGCCGATCCCGGAAGTCATCGGTGGAGCGGAAGACCCGCTTCGCAAAGCGCATCAACGCATTGTCGGTGGGCTCTCCCTCCAGATTGTCGTCGGAGCGGTATTCCAGGTACAACTGCAAGGCGGTGTAGATCAGGAAAGCGCCGAAAATGAAGAACACCCAACTGAACGCCTCGATCAGCGCGGCTCCGGCAGCGATGAAGACACCGCGAAAGATCAGCGCCAGAATGATCCCCACCATGAGCGCGTACTGCTGGAACTGCCTCGGCACCCGCATACTCGCCATGATGATCACAAAAATGAACAGATTGTCCACGCTCAGGGAATACTCGGTGAGCCATCCGGCAAAAAACTCCGCACCGTAGCGGGAGCCGTAGAAAACCCAGATCCCAATCCCGAAAATCACTGCCAGCGTGGAATAGGTGCCGATTGCGATTCCACATTCTTTCATCGAGGGTTCACGCGGCCGACGACCAATCACAATCAGGTCAAAAACCAATACGCCACTGAGGATGATAATAGTTACTAGCCAGATTGCGGGGGTCAAGAGCATAGAAAAACCTGTCTGCCGGTATTGGTTGAGCTTGTTCGGACAATCCTAGCGGCTGGCCAAAAAAACCGCAGAACTGGTAGGTGGCTTAGCGGCCGCGCCAATAGGTTGCTTAACCAGCGACCTTTCACCTACTGCCCTCGACCAATTCGCGCAGGCTCCGCTTCACGTCGGCTATCTCGTCGCGCAACTGGGCGGCGACCTCGAAGCGTAAGTCCTTGGCCGCCGCATGCATCTGCCCGGTTAACTCGTCAATGAGATCGGCCAACTCTTGAGCGGGCACTTGGGCCCAATCCCGGGCCTGCGCCGCCGACTTGGCGGAATCGCTCAGCATCGGCTTCGCCTTAGCTACCAGGGCGCTGGTGTCAGCGTCCTCCCGGGCGAGCAATTCGGTGATGTCGGAAATCTTCTTCCGCAACGGCTGCGGATCGATCCCGTGGGCGGTGTTGTAAGCGACCTGCTTCTCCCGCCGCCGATTCGTCTCCGCGATGGCGACAGCCATAGAAGCAGTGATCTTGTCCGCGTACATATGGACCTGTCCGGCGACATTTCGCGCCGCCCGGCCAATCGTCTGGATCAATGATCGCTCCGAGCGTAGGAATCCTTCCTTGTCCGCGTCGAGGATCGAGACCAAGGACACCTCGGGAAGGTCTAGCCCTTCCCGGAGCAGGTTGATACCGACCAGCACGTCGAAAATACCCAGCCGCAAGTCACGCAACAACTCGATACGTTTCAAGGTGTCGATCTCCGAATGCAGATAGCGGGCCTTGACGCCATTCTCCAACAAGTAATCGGTCAAATCCTCGGACATTTTCTTTGTCAAGGTGGTGACCAAGACTCGTTCTTTCCGCTCGGCACGAGCATTTATCTCGGCGAGCAAATCATCGATCTGCCCCTTGGTCGGCTTGACGACAATCTCCGGATCGACCAGCCCGGTGGGACGAATCAACAACTCGACCTGGCCATTGGACCGTGACATTTCATACGATCCCGGAGTGGCCGACAGGTATACCGTCTGCCCGATCCGCTCGGTGAATTCCTCAAATCGCAGCGGCCGGTTGTCCATCGCCGACGGCAGCCGGAAACCATGCTCCACCAGCGTGCGCTTCCGGGACATGTCGCCCTCGTACATGCCGCCTATCTGCGGCACACTGACATGCGACTCGTCAATGATCAGCAAGAAATCCTCCGGGAAGTAGTCGAGCAGGCAGTTGGGCGGGCTGCCCGGCTCACGCCCGTCGATATGGCGGGAGTAATTCTCGATGCCGGAGCAGGTGCCGATCTGCCGCATCATCTCAATGTCATAAGAAGTACGCATCCGCAGCCGCTGCGCCTCCAACAGCTTCCCCTCGCCGTCAAATTCCTCCAACCGCTCCCCCAACTCCGCCTCGATGCCCCGGATGGCCCGATCCATCCGCTCCGGTCCGGCGACATAATGCGACGCTGGGAAGATGTAGATCTCGCTGTCCTCAGTAATCACTTCGCCGGTCAACGGATGCAGGGTGGAAAGCTGCTCGATCTCATCACCGAAGAAGCCCACCCGCACCGCGTGCTGCTCATACATCGGGAAGACCTCAACGGTATCCCCCCGGACGCGGAAGGTGCCCCTGGTGCCAGCCAGATCGTTGCGGGTGTACTGAATGTCTACCAGTCGGCGCAGCAACGAGTCCCGATCGACTTCCTCCCCCACCTTCAGGCTGACCATCCGGTCCACGTACTCCTGCGGCGTGCCCAACCCATAAATAGCCGACACCGTGGCGACAACGATCACATCGCGCCTGGTCAACAGCGAATTCGTGGCGGAGTGACGCAGCCGCTCCACTTCCTCGTTGAGGGAGGAGTCCTTCTCGATGTAGGTGTCCGTCTGCGGGATATACGCCTCGGGCTGGTAGTAGTCGTAATAGGAGACGAAGTATTCCACCGCGTTCTGCGGGAAGAACCCGCGCAATTCATTGGCGAACTGGGCGGCCAGCGTCTTGTTGGGCTGCATCACCAGGATCGGGACTTGCACTCGCTCGGCCAGCCAAGCGACGGTGGCAGTCTTACCCGTGCCAGTGGCACCGAGCAAGACGATGTCCTTCTCCCCAGCGGCCAGACGGCGCTCCAACTCGTCAATGGCCTGCGGCTGGTCCCCCGCCGGCACGAAATCAGCCTCGACGGTGAACGGGGCCAC
>JAISCH010000272.1 GCA_031265725.1 Propionibacteriaceae bacterium | reverse complement strand
AGCAGCGTCAACTCAGTCTCATGCACAATCGCCTCGGCGGAAGCCCGCTGCGCGTCGTCTAGCGAGCGCGTCTCGTGAATGGTCAGCCGGGCCAGCTCGGGATAATTGAGATAGACGAGCACATGCGCCCGCACCAGTGCGCGAATCTGGGCCTCGGGTTCAGCGCCTGCCTCAAGCACAGCGGCGCGCAGCCGATTACGGTGCTCGGTGACGCCGATGCGGGTGAGTTCGTAGAGCAACTGCTGCTTCGACGCGGCATGTGCGTAGAGGGCACCGGGGCGCTGCCCGAGGGCATCCGTGATGTCGTGGACCGACACCGCGTGGTACCCACGTTCAGAGAACAGCCGCAGGGCGGTGGCATAGAGCCGTCGACGCGCGGGGCGCAGACCGTCGATCACAGGCAGGCCGTCACCAAGCTCAGCAGCGAGCTGATGTGAATGATCATTCAGTTCCATGAATGCCAAGACTAAGGCAGGAAAATAGCAAAGTCAACCTGTTTTATGAATGATCATTCACACTGTTTCACGGTCCAATGATCGCATCCGCCATGAGGGTCTGGGTGACCTCCTGCAGCAACGGCGAGCCCTGCAGGAAGAATTGCTGGATCATGCCGACATAGAGCAGGTCATTGTCGGGGTCGACCCAGAACCAGGTGCCCGCAGCGCCGTCCCAGAAGTAGCTGCCGCGCCCCACCGGCAGCGCAGCGGCGACTGGGTCGTAGACGACCACGCCGTTGTAGCCGTAGCCGAACCCGGGGCGGAACCGCATCGCGCCAGTGCCGAAGCCGGGATCGAGCATCGCCTCGGGCAACTGGTTGCTCATCTGTGCCGCGAGAGCAGCCTCACTCACAATGCGGCGACCCTCCCATTCGCCGCGATTCAACAGCAGTTGGGCGAAGCGCGCGTAGTCGCCGATTGTGCCGTACAGGCCACCGCCGCCGAGCGGGGCCGCTGGCGGCGTGCTGTGGTCGCGGAACAGTGGATTGCGCACGGGCGTGGTCTTTCCGAATCGGGTGGGCAAGTGCAGCAGAGCGAGCCGGTGGCGCTTCTCGCGCGGCACATGGAAGGCAGTATCGCGCATTCCGAGTGGGCGGAAGAGCTCATCGTGGAAGAATTCCGGCAAAGTGCGGCCGGTGAGCCGCTCTATGATCGCGCCCTGGACCTCCGCCGAGATGCTGTAGCGCCACAGCGACCCCGGCTGATAGGCAAGCGGCAGGCGGGCGAGGCGGGCGACGAGTTCACGCAGGGTCGGGGCATAGAGCGGATCGACCTTCTCGTACATCTGCTCAATCGCGTCCTTCGGGCCGAAGTGCATCCCATACCCTAATCCCGCAGTATGCGTCATGAGTTCGCGCATGGTGGGCTGATGGGCGGCATTCTCAAGGATTGCTGCGCCGCGCTCGTCTACGCCGACGAGCACCCGCAGACCGGCCAGCTCAGGCAGATGCTGCGCAATCGGATCATCAGGACTCCACAGCCCACGATCCGCGAGGATGCCCATCGCTACACTCGTGATCGGCTTCGTCATCGAGAATAGGTGGAAGATCGTGTCGAGCCGGAGGGGGCGACGCGGCAGCCGACGGTCTACGCCCATGATTGTGCGGCGCACGACGTGGCCGTGTCGCGCGACGAGCGTCACGGCACCCGCGATCACACCACGCTCGACCTGCTCACCGACGGCGGCGTCGACACGATCCAGCCCAGCGGACGAAAGTCCGACATCCTCCGGGGCGGCAGCAATGACTGATCCAGACATGGCCTGAGTCTAACGCCCGCCGCCTGGGCCATAATGAGCCGCCGTGACCTGTCGCCAGCCAAACCCCAGGAATCGCAGGCTGTTCGGTAACCCCATAACGTGATTCTTCAGGTAGGTGGGGACGATATGTCCGAGGCAAGTTATAGACTCTGGGGATGATCGATGGAGGTCACAATGAACTTTGATCTGTATGCGACGTTGCAGCCGATGCTTGGAATCACGCTGGCCACGGCGCTGTCCCTCATAATCGGTTTGGAACGGGAGTTCTATGCCAAGGCTGCCGGGATGCGGACTTACACGTTGGTCGGGATGGGGGCGGCGGTATTCACCGCAGTGAGCAAGTATGGCTTTCAGGATGTGGTGATCAACGATTTCACCCGGACCGATGGGTCGCGGGTCGCCGCGCAAGTGGTGACCGGGATCGGATTCCTGGGGGCCGGGCTGATCTTCGTGCGCAAGGACTCGGTGCGCGGGTTGACCACCGGCGCGGGAATCTGGTTCGTCTCGGCGGTTGGAATGACGGCGGCGGCCGGGCTGTACCTGATCGCCTGCCTGATCACCGTGCTCTACCTGTTGGTGATGGTCGGCCTGCGTCCGCTCACCCTCCGGCTGCCCCACTCCAAGGCCACCCGGAGGAAAATGATCGTCCAATACGCGGACGGCCGGGGCATTCTCCGCGATGTGATGGAGACCATCAGCGGACTCGGCCTGAAGGTGGTCGATCTGACCGTGGTCGGTAAGAAAGAAGAAGGGGACGTGACCCTGCAGCAGATAAATATCGAAGTGGAAGGCCCCGCTGGGGGCCTGTCCGACCTCACCGAACAATTGCATGAGCTATCCGGCGTCTATTCTGTCGATTCCGCCCAGTCAGCCGCGCCTGACCGATGAGCGCGCAGTCCCCCACTTCAGTCAAACTCCCGTCCGCCTCGCCATTGGGACGAGGCATGCTCCTCGGGATCGTCGCCGGCATCTTGTACGGCGTCTACTCGTCCTTCCTCGTCCTCGGCATGGACGTGGGCCACTGGATCGAATGGAAGGCCGGGCTCTCCGCCTTTGTCGTCGTCTACGTGCTGGCCTCACTCGGGGCCGCGATCAATGACAGCCTCAGCGCGCTCTGGGCGTTGCTCATCACCGGCGTGCGCGGCAAACTGCCCGTCCTATTGGGAACGCTGCGCAGCCGCTCCGGGGCGATAGTCGTCGCCGCCGCGATAATCGGCGGTCCGATCGCCAGCACCTCTTACGTGGTCGCCTTGCAGACCGCTGGGTCCATCATCATCCCGATCACCGCACTGTGCCCGGCTTTCGGAGCCATCCTCGGTCGGGTCTTCCTTAAGCAGCCGCTCACCGCGTTGATGAGCCTGGGGGTGGCGATCTGTGTCGCGGCCGGTGCTTTGATCGGAATCTCGAACGGGGTCAGCGAGGACAACAATGGCCTGTTGCCAGGCATCGTCTTCGCGCTGATCGCGGCGCTGGGCTGGGGCATTGAGGGCTGTCTGGGCGGATTCGTCACCGCCAACCTCGATTCGGGCGTCAGCATCACCATCCGGCAGGCTGTCGCTGGCGCGGTCAACCTGTTCTTGTTCCTGCCGCTGCTCTGCCTCATCAGT
>JAISCH010000253.1 GCA_031265725.1 Propionibacteriaceae bacterium | reverse complement strand
GTGATGGTGCAAGTGCGCCGGGACGGGGCCTGGCCGGTCGGGAAGGTGCAACCTTCGCCCAACGAGTAGGTGTACGCGATGTCATCGGCTGCGGACGGCAGCTTGTTGCCGTAAATGTCTTTAGCCGTGACGGTTATCCCCAGGCCACCGGTATTGGCAATCGCCTTGTTCACCGGGGCGATCTTCAACGAGCCAGCTTGCCCGAGCGCGACCGTCAATGCCGGTGAGGTGCCAGAAATCTTCAATCCCTGGTAGGACAGCGAGAGCTCCAAGGTGATCTCATTGCCGACCTTCTCGGTGGAGGGCAGCGTGTAGGAGGACGCCGTCGAGAACGACTTGCCATTGCGGTACCAACGATAGGTCACCGTCGGCCAGCCGTCCGGCTTGACTGCCTTCAGCTTCGCCTTGGGCGCGGCCACACCGCTGATCGGACCGGCCAACGCCGTCGCGTCGAAGACCTCTACCGTAGTCGAAGCCACCATACCGCCGTACTCAGCGGTTATCGCGCAAGTGCGCCGAGCGGGAGCCTGGCCAGCCGGGAATTCGCAGGAGTTGCCATAGCCGTAGCTGATCACTGCACCGGCCGCCGAGGTGACCTGTCCACTGGCATTCTTGGCCTGGATGGTGACAGCCGGGGTCTCGCCATTGGCGATCGCCTTGCGGTCGGCCTTGATGGTCAACGATGGCTCGACGGGCTTCGGCTTGGAGTCACCACGGAACACCGCGACCCAGTTGATCCGGAAGAGGGAGGCGAGCAGCGACTTCGCAGTGGCGGTGGCGATCCGCGTCAATCCGGCGAAGAAGGACTCGCCCGGCTCACCGGGCGGGATGACCACCGGCAATCCGTCGAAAATCCCGGTTATCCCAGCTTCAGTCAGGGCCAGGATTGCGGTCTCGATCTTGTCCTTGACGACTGTCCAGGAATCCGCCGGATTCAGCACGACAACGATGCCGATATTGCCCAATTGGGTTTGCAGGCTATTCAGCAGCGCGGTCTTCGCGGCGAGAATAGCGGCCTCGATACGAAGCTGAATCTCATCCTTCAATGCCCGCAAAGCGGCGTTCTTTATCACTTCGACATAATCCAGGTTGGCTAGGACTTCTGCAGCGGAAAGGCCTTTGCCAGTGGCATTAATAGTGGCGGTGGCGGTGGCCAATGTCCCGATATTTCCAGTATTCCAACCAGTGACGGTGATATCTTTTGGAGTGTCATTTACATTGACAATAACGACTCTACGCTGATTCCAGGAATTGATGTTGTAATTGTAATAGGAGGTATTCAATCCAACACCCAGAGCGTAAAGCGGTGAACCGAGATCGCTCTTCACCTTTGTCTCGGCAGTTCCCACCGAGACCCGGGGCGCGTTCCACACCTGGGAGATCAGATTGGCGACAGTGGCCGCCTGGTCGGCGTCCAGACCGAGGCTGGCCACGATGTCAGCCACGGCGTAGTCGATGGTGCGGGCGATGACCGCCTGGACGAATTCGTTGGTGAGGATCCGGTCGATCAGCTCAGACTCAGCAACACCGTCAACTGCGGCGTCAACAATCGCGTCTAAGCGCTCGTCTTGGATGTACTGGGCGATCGCGCCCTTGATGGCCGCCTTGATCAGCGGCGCGGCCAGATCGATGATGGCGTCAGGCGAGCCGATGGTCGACTGCAATGTGCTGGCGACGGTGCCTTCCACAGTGGAGATGACACTGGCGTACGCGTCGGCAACCCGGCTGGAGACGATATCGACGAGTTGGTCGTAGGTGGCGACCGACGTGTCGATTTCATCATTAGTTTGGGCCGCCATAGCATGAGGCGCCATAAGACTTAGCGAAAGAACAGCAGCAATGGACATAGCTGCCACACGTTTTTTCATGTTCTATCCCTTTTTTGGTAGCTTTTTTGTCGTGCCATAGGCACTAACAATGCTCATGATAACGCAAATTCCAATTGGGTGGTCACCCTCTTGTGAACAATTTTTTGGCGGAAAAAAATTTTCGCCGTTATTGGACGGGCTTGGCGTCCACACCGGCCTCTTTGCGCTGTTTGGCGCTGATCGGGGCCGGGGCCTGGGTGAGCGGGTCATAGCCGCCACCGGTCTTCGGGAAGGCGATGACGTCACGGATCGAGTCTGTCCGCGACAGCAACGCGCAGATGCGATCCCAGCCGAAGGCGATACCGCCATGCGGCGGCGCACCGAATTGGAAGGCGTCGAGCAGGAAGCCGAATTTCTCCTCGGCCTGCTCGCTGTCGATGCCCATGACTTTGAAGACGCGCTCCTGCACCTCCCGGCTGTGGATACGGATCGATCCGCCGCCGATCTCATTGCCGTTGCAGACCATATCGTAGGCATAGGCCAGCGCATTGCCCGGATCGGTGTCGAAGCTGTCCAGATGCTCTGGCTTGGGCGAGGTGAACGCATGGTGCACCGCCGTCCAAGCGCCCTCGCCCACTGCCACGTCGCCAGCGGCCACCGCGTCAGAGGCCGGCTCGAACAGTGGGGCGTCCACCACCCAGACAAAGCTCCAGGCGTCGGAGTCGATGAGTTCCAGTCGTCTGGCGATCTCGACTCTGGCCGCGCCGAGCAATTCCTGTGACTTCTTCTTCGCCCCAGCGGCGAAGAAGATGCAGTCGCCCGGCTGGGCGCCAGCGCGTTCGGCCAATGCCTCGCGCTCAGCGGCGGAGATGTTCTTGGCGACCGGGCCACCCAATTCCCCGTCGTCCGCGACAGTGACGTAGGCCAGGCCCTTCGCCCCACGCTGCTTGGCCCACTCCTGCCAGGCGTCGAAGGTGCGCCGGGGCTGTGCCGCACCACCGGGCATCACGATTGAACCGACGTAGGGAGCTTGGAAGACGCGGAACGGTGTGTCGGCAAAGAAACTGGTCAATTCGGCTATCGGCAGGTCGAAACGCAGGTCGGGCTTGTCGGAGCCGTAGCGGTCCATCGCCTCGCGGTAAGTGATCCGGGGCATCGGGGTGGCGATGTCATGGCCTTGGACCGCCCAGACCGCTTTGATGACGGCCTCGCCCACCTCGATCACGTCTTCTTGGTCCACGAAACTCAACTCAATGTCGAGCTGGGTGAATTCCGGCTGCCGGTCGGCCCGGAAGTCCTCGTCCCGATAGCAGCGGGCGATCTGGTAGTAGCGCTCCATCCCGGCCACCATCAGCAATTGCTTGAACAATTGCGGGCTCTGCGGGAGGGCGTACCAGCAGCCGGGGGCCAAGCGGGCCGGGACGACGAAGTCCCGCGCGCCCTCGGGGGTCGAACGGGTCAGCGTCGGGGTCTCGATCTCCACGAAATCTCTGTCGTTCAGCACTTCCCTGGCCGCCCGGTTCACCTTCGAGCGCAGCCGGATCGCCGCACCCTGCGCGGGACGGCGCAAGTCCAGATAGCGATACTTCAGCCGGACCTCCTCGCCCACGTTGACCCGTTCATCGATCTGGAACGGCAACGGCGCGGCCGGGTTGAGCACCTTCAGCCCAGTGATCGCCACCTCAATGTGGCCGGTGGGTATCGACGGGTTCACCGTGTCGGCGGAGCGCTCCTCCACCACCCCGGTGACCTGGATGCAGTACTCGTTGCGCAGCGCGTGCGCCCCGCTGACCTGCAACATCTCGTCCCGGATCACGATCTGGGCGATACCGGAGGAGTCGCGCAGGTCGATGAATGCCACCCCGCCCAGGTCTCGGCGCTTGGCCACCCATCCGGCCAGCGTCACCTGGCTGCCGACATCCGCTGTGACCAATTTCCCCGCCAAATGCGTTCGGAGCATAGCCATCAGTCCTCTCTATGAATCGATACCCGGCTTACGATTGTACGATGCCGGGGCGCAAATCCGCTTCCGGCGGCATCCAGCCACCGGGGTCGGCGAGTCGTTGCTCACCGGAGCGGATATCTTTCACCTCGCCGGTGGAGAACCAGACATAGGGGATGCCGCGCCGGTCGGCGTAACGAATTTGCTTGCCGTATTTGTCCGCATTGGGCGAGACCTCAGCGGCGATTCCCCTAGCGCGCAGTCTCGCCGCAGTCTCATTGGCCAGCAGGCGGGTGTCCTCGGAGTCGAGGGCCACCAACACCAC
>JAISCH010000233.1 GCA_031265725.1 Propionibacteriaceae bacterium | reverse complement strand
GAAGATGAACAAGCCCTCCGGCAGAGATGGCACGGGCGGGCGCGCCGCCATCGTGCTGAACGGTTCGCCGCTGTTCACGGGAGGGGCCGGTTCTGGCGAGTCCGAAATCCGGAAGTGGGTCCTGGACCGAGACTATCTGGAGGCGATCATCGCTCTGCCGACAGACATGTTCTACAACACCGGCATCGCCACGTACATCTGGGTGCTTGATACTGCCAAGGCCCCCGAGAGGCGGGGCCTGATCCAGTTGATCGACGCCACCGCCCGCGGCCAGAAGATGCGCAAGTCTCTCGGTTCCAAGCGCAGTCTTCTCGGCGAAGAGGATATCGCCTGGGTCATCCGCGCCTACGGTGAGTTCGCCGAGGCCGAGCACTGCAAGATACTGCCCCGCGAGGATTTCTACTACCGCACCATCACCGTAGAGCGCCCTGCGCTGGACGATGACGGTCAGGTCGTCAGGGATCTCAAGGGCCGGCCCAAGCCCGACCCCAAGCGCCGTGACACCGAGAACGTGCCGTGGAACGAGGATATCGACGCCTACGTCGAGCGTGAGGTCAGACCCTTCCTGCCCGACGCGTGGATCGACAAGGCCAAGACCAAAGAAGGCTGCGAGATTCCCTTCACCCGCCTCTTCTACGTCTACACGCCACCCCGACCGCTGGAGGAGATAGACCGCGACCTCGACGAGGTGCTCGGCCGAATCCGCCAACGCCTTGAGAAGGTGCGACGATGAGCCGCGAGTCGCCGACCACAAGGGGATGGCTCCGGAACCTACCTCGTGAGTGGTCGGTCGTGCGCCTTCGATATCTGGCAGAGATCACTACTGGTTCTGGTGACACTCAGGATGCTGACGATGGACCCTATCCCTTTATCGTCCGATCCCAGACCCCGCTCGGCAGCAGCGAATACACGTTCGATACGGAAGCAATCCTGACGGTGGGCGATGGAGCCGTCGGTGAAGTGTTCCACCATATTCGAGGCAGATTTCATGTACATCAACGCGTCTATGTGCTGCATAGCTTCTCCACAAGGATCGTGTCGAGATTCCTGTACTACTTCTTCTTGTCCTTCTTCAAACTGATTGCCCAAGACGGATCAGCTAGGACCACCGTTGACTCTGTGCGTCGGTGGATGCTGACCGATATGCCCGTCGCCGTACCTCCGGTGGGTGACCAGCGGCGGATCGCTGATTACCTGGACCGGGAGACAGCAGAGATCGACGCCTTCATCGCCGACCAGGAACGCCTCATCGAGTTGCTAACCGAGCGCCGCGCGGCCGTAGCCAATAGGCTCGTAACGCGAGGCTCTAATGAGAGGGCCGCCTTGCGGGTTGTCAGCCTGCCATGGCTGAACGAGGCCCCGAAGCATTGGCAGACATGCCAGGTCAAGCGTCTGTTTTTATCGATGGTGTATGGGACATCGGATCCTGCGACCGAAGGGCCAGTGACGGCGTTGGCAATGGGAGACATTCAGGGCGGTAGAGTCCTTGACGCCGATCGTGGTGGATTCCCTATAGTTCCTCTCGGACTGGATCTGCGACGAGGAGACATTCTATTCGACCGGACTAACGGCAGTGCGGATGTCGTGGGCAAGGTCGGACTATTCGACGGTGACGGTACTAACACAACATTCGCGTCTTATTTGGTCCGGCTTCGAACCGTGAATGCCGTCGATTCGGCCTGGGCGGTCTTCCTTCTGAACAGTGCTGCCTTTTGGCCGTTCGCAAGAAGCCACGCCATTAAGACGCTTCAGGTCAACCTCAGCCCGTCGCGATATGGCAGTCTTCCGGTCGTCCTTCCACCACTAGAAGAACAACGCAGTATCGGAACTCGAATCCGGGAAGAGTCAGTGGAATTGAACACCGCTATTGCGGATGCTCAGCAGGCCGTCGCACTATCCCGGGAGCGTCGGGCTGCGCTCATCACAGCTGCTGTGACTGGGCAGATCGACGTGACACGGCGGGGAGGTGCGGTCCATGGCTGAGCAGCGTGGAGAGATGATCGTGTACCGGAGTTCCGGTGGCGGAAGCGGTGCTCAACTCAAGGCTGCAGGTGGCACCGTGTGGTTGTCTCAGCGGGGGATCGCGGGCTCGTATGGAACGACGGTCACGAACGTCAACCACATCATGCGGTGCATCGTGGACGACGGAGAGGTCACCGAGGCAACTATTGACTCGGAGTCAATAGTTCGTCTGGAGGGCACACGCGAGGTCCGTCGCACGGTCTCGGTCTACAACCTGGAGATGATCCTGGCGGTTGGGTACCAGGTGACGACGCCCCAGGCGGTGATGTTCCGGCAGTGGGAGACAACGGTGCTGAAGGAGTTCCTGACGAAGGGTTTCGTGCTTGACGACGAGCGGTTGAAGAGCCCGGGTTCGGAGCCCGACTGCTTCGATGAGTTGCTGCAGATCGAGCACACCAAGGCCAAGGAGAAGGATGGTGATACCTGATGGCGCTCCACCACGAAAAGCCGTTCGAGTCGGAGATCTGTGACTGGCTCGGCGACCACGGCTGGCACTACAAAGACACCCCGCCGTACGACGAGCACTACGATCGGGCGGCGGGGCTGTACCTGCCCGATCTTTACGGGTGGCTGTACGACACCCAGCAGGAGCAGCTGGCGAAACTGGTGAAGTCTGGCTCCGCCATCGCCCACCGCGCGCCAGTGGACGGAGTGCTGGGTGAGTACGAATCTGCCGCATCCCGCATCCGGGACCGGATCGTGAAGGTGCTGGGGATCGACCCGATGGCTGGTGGCGGCACGTTGAACGTGTTGAAGAGCCCGGTTGATGTGACCCCGGCGCGTTTGTCGCTGTTCCAGTCCAGGCCGGCGACTTCCATGAATCCGGAGTTGAACGATAGGTACCTGCGGAACCGGGTGCGTGTGATGCGCCAGGTCCACTATTCGACGAAGAGTGAGAAATCGATTGATCTGGTGCTGTTCGTCAATGGCATCCCCGTGGCGACCATCGAGTTGAAGACGGAACTCACTCAATCGTTGGACGCGGGCTTGCGTCAATATGCCCGCGACCGCCGCCCGGCGGGCGAGCCTCTGCTGGAGTTCGGGCGGGGTGCGCTGGTCCATTTCGTGGTCACCGAGGAGTGGGTGAAGATGACCACCAAGTTGGATTCCTCCAACACGAGGTTCCTGCCATTCAATCGAGGCCGCAACAACGGCGAAGGCAACCCGCCGATTGAGGGAACTGTTCCGACCGCGTACTTGTGGCAGGAGATTCTGGACCGTGACGTGTTCCTCGATCTTATCGGACGATTCGCTCATTATCGATTCGATGAACGCAGGGACGTCGAGGGTCGGACGACGGTGGATAAGTCGTTGCGCTTCCCGCGTTACCACCAGTGGCGGGCCGTGACGAAACTAGAACGGGCCGCGCTGGCCGAAGGGCCAGGCAACAATTACCTGATCCAACACTCGGCCGGATCAGGTAAGACCGACTCCATCGCCTGGACGGCGCACCGCTTGGCCACACTGCACCGTTCGGACGGCTCGAAGGTGTTCGACGGCGTGATCGTCGTGTCTGACCGGCGGGTGTTGGATGGCCAGTTGAGCCGTGCCATCGCTGGATTGCAGTCGAAGGCTGGAATGTTCGTCTCGGTGGCACACGAGCAAGGGGAGTCGAAGTCGAACCAGTTGATGGACGCGCTGATCAAGGGTGAGCCCATCATCGGCGTGACCCTCCAGACGTTCCCGTTCGCAGTGGAAGCCCTGCAGGAATCCCCGGCGCTGGTCGCGCGCAACTATGCCGTCATCGCCGACGAAGCTCACTCGTCGCAATCGGGCGAGGCCGCGAAGAAGCTGCGTGAAGTGCTGGCGAAGGCGGACGTGCCCCAACCCTCGCAGGACGATCCAGACGCCCACGTAGATTCGGAAGACCTGTTGGCTTCGGTGATGGCAGCCAGGGCGGACCAGACCTCGATCTCGTTTTTCGCGTTCACGGCCACCCCGAAAGGCAAGACCCTGGAGCTGTTCGGCAGGCCGGGCACCCAGGGCAAGCCGGAGCCGTTTGATGTCTACTCGATGAAGCAAGCCATCGAGGAGGGCTTCATCTTGGACGTGCTCCAGAATTACATGACCTACGACATGGCGTTCCATCTCGCCACCAAGGGCGAGGACGGCTCGACCACGGTGGAAATTGTCAAGGTCACCGCCGCGATCATGCGCTGGGTCCGGCTCCACCCGTACAACATCTCCCAGAAGGTCCAGATCATCGTCGACCACTACTTGAACGTGGTCTCCGGTGAGTTGGGTGGCAAAGCGAAAGCCATGGTTGTCACTGGCTCACGGAAAGAGGCGGTGCGCTACAAGATTGCTATCGACAAGTACTTGGCCGACAACGGTCTAGCTGACGAGTATTCCGCGCTCGTG
>JAISCH010000215.1 GCA_031265725.1 Propionibacteriaceae bacterium | reverse complement strand
GGTGACAAGAAGAACGAGTAGCAGAATATGGTGACTAAGAAGGCGTCGCGCCAGGACCTGCCGTTGGCGAAACCAGTGCCACGGATGCGGGTAATGGTGATCATCACGGCGATGATTTTCTCGTTGGCCGCTGGGAAGGCTGTTCAGATCCAGGCTATCGACGCGGACAGCATCGCTGCGGACGCGGCCAAGCAGATCACCATATCCTCGAGGATTCCGGCCATGCGCGGGGCGATCTTCGACCGCAATAACGAGGCATTGGCCTTCAGTGAGAACACCGTCACCATCATTGCTGACCCGAAGCTGATCCGTACCAACGGCAAGCTGGATGAGCCGATGACTGACAAGGATAAAGCGGCAGCCGCAGCCGCTCCTGGACGGATCGCTGAATTGCTGACCCATTTCGTCGGCGGCAGCGCGGAGGAGTACCTGCCAGCGCTGACCAAGGAGAAGACCAGGTATTCCATCGTCGCCAAGCAGGTCTCCCGGCAGAATTACGCCCTGCTGCGGGAAGCGATGGCCGATTCCGACTTGATCGGTCTCAGCTTGGACACCTCGGACGAGTCCCCGCCACCAGCCAGGCGTTATCCGCAAGGCACGGTGGCGGCCAATGTGCTTGGCTTTGTCGACTCCAAAGGCGTCGGGCAGGGCGGGGTAGAGCTGATGCTGAACGCCTCCTTGACCGGGACGAATGGCACTGAGGTCTACGAGATTTCACCGAATGGCCGGATTCCCACCGGCAGCTCAGTGTTGGTCCCTGCCCAGAACGGCAAAGACTATCAACTGACTTTGGACCTGGGCCTGCAATTGCAAGCTGAGCAGGTTCTCGCTGAAAGGGTCAGCGCCACCCGGGCGAAGTCGGGTTCCGCAGTGGTGTTGAACGTGAAGACTGGAGAGGTGCTGGCCCTGGCCAACTATCCGACCTACGACCCGAACAATGTCGGAGCCGCCAACCAGGACAATGTCGGCAACCGGGCGATCACTGATCCGTTCACTCCCGGCTCGGTGCATAAAACGCTGACCTTCGCCGCGATGATCGACGCCGGGGTGGTCCGAGCCAAAGATGTGGTGAACCTGCCCGCTGTTATCTGGTCTGGGGGAAAGCCCATTGAGGACCCTTGGAAGCACGGCGCGGTGAAGGTGTACGCCCGGGGGATCGTGGTCAAGTCGTCCAATGTTGGCACGATCATGCTGGCCCGGAAGATGGACAAGGACGCGCTGGTCAACTACTACAAGTTGTTCGGGTTGGGCGTCAAGACCGGGATCGGGCTGCCGGGCGAGTCCGCCGGGGTGTTGCCAACTCAGAACGTTGCCGATGTAACCCGCGACGGGATGGCCTTCGGCGGTTCCGGGGTGTCGGTCACCACCCTCCAGGAAGCGGCTGCGATCGCGGCGATAGCCAATGGCGGCGTCTACAACCCGCCCTACCTGCTCAAAGCGGCCACTGACGACCAGGGCGTCATGCGGGAACTGCCCCAGGCGGCCTCGCATCGGGTGGTGGGCGCGGCGGCGGCCAAAGAAGTCGTCTCTATGATGGAGGCGATGCAGATTCACGCCACCGGCGAGATCTTCAAGATCGACGGCTACCGGACGGGCACCAAGACCGGCACGACGAAGAAGTACAACAGCGAGTGCAAATGCTACAAGGGCTATGTCACCTCGACCGTCGGGATCGCCCCAGCGGAGGACCCGCAACTGCTGACCTATGTGGTGATCGATGAGCCGAAAGGCGGATCATCCGGACAGGCTGTCGCCGGACCCGCCTACCAGGACATTATGACGCTGGCCCTGCACCGCTATGGCGTGAAGCCGTCAACGACGAAGACGCCCAAACTACCGATCTTCCCGCCGAATTAGGCCAGGTAGCTCGAATGTCCCGCTTGTCATTATCAAAACCCGAACGTATGGTGTTTCAGCTATGGCAGGTGATGTGATGACGAGTCAGCTTGCGCTCCCGTCCAATGTGCGCGGGATGACTTTGGACTCCCGGCTGGTGCGCCCCGGTTGGCTGTACGCCGCGCTGGCTGGCACCAGCACCCACGGCGCCAACTTCGTCGGCCAGGCGCTCGAAGCTGGGGCCGTCGCCGTCCTCACCGATCCGGCCGGGAAGCTGATCGCCGGTGAGTTGCCAGTCCCGGTATTGCTGGCTGACAATCCACGGGCCGCCCTCGCCCGGCTCGCCGCTGATCTCTACCGGCATCCGGCCCAGGAATTGCTGATGCTCGCGGTGACCGGCACCGCTGGCAAGACCAGCACGGTGGCGATGCTGTCCGCCGGATTGGCTGGTGCGGGGCACTCGGTGGGGACTATCGGCACCCTGGGCTTCTTCATCGGCTCGGACGCGGTGGAGACCGACCGGAGCACGGTCACCACTCCCGAGTCGCCGGACATCCAGTCCCTGCTGGCGCAGATGCAAGCTGACGGCGTGCGGGCGGTGGCGATGGAGGTCACCTCGCACGCGCTGGCCCAGCACCGCGCGGACGCGATTGATTTCGCCGTGGCCGGATTCACCAATCTGGGCCACGACCACCTCGACTACCACCCCAGTGTGGAGGATTACTACCAGGCCAAGGCGAGACTGTTCACTCCGGAGCACACCAAAGCTGCGGTGATCAATATAGACGACCCCTTCGGCCTCCGACTGGCCACTGAGATCGCCAGCCGTTCGGAAATCCGGTTGGCCAAGGTCTCCATGACGCAGGCGGCCGACTATTGCCTGGAAGTGCTGGGCACGGACGCCGCTGGGCGGCGCGCACTGCGCTTGCGCACCCCGGTTGGCAGCCATGAATTCACCCTGGGCCTACTCGGGGAATTCAACGCGCGCAACGCCTTGCTCGCCGCCGCGATGCTGGACCAGGCCGGGATAGACCTCGATCAGGCCTTGCCCGCCTTGGACGACGCCTATCTGCCGGGCCGGATGCAGCGAGTCGATTTGGGGGAGGACGCGCCCTATCTGGTGGTGGATTTCGCGCACACTCCCGAGACGGTGCGAGCCGCG
>JAISCH010000095.1 GCA_031265725.1 Propionibacteriaceae bacterium | reverse complement strand
GATAACTGTCCATCCGGCATCTGACGCCAATTCTTCCACCGCATTGAGCAGAACCGTTTTCCCAGTCCCCCTGGCACCTGTGAAGAACGCGGCACGGGCCGGGTGGCCAGGTCCAGAGTGCAAGGCCTGCGCGACTGCGGCCAACTCCTCTTCCCGCCCTGCCAACATTGGCGGGGTGACTCCGAAAGTGGGTGTAAACGGATTCTGCACCATCGATCCTCCTAAGTACATTCTTGTACAATTCGGTACAGATTGTACAGTTTTTACAGTAGTGTTCAGAAGAATCCGGCTGTCAAGTTGCCGTCACACCCGACGCGGCCCGTCCTCATGCCGACGACCGCACCGCAAGGGTGGGCGGTATGGCTATGTCACGGCCGGGCAGGTCGGGATCAGCGATCCGGGACAGCAAGAGGTCCATCGCGCTTTGCCCCAGCAATTCGGGCTGCTGGCTCACCGAGGTCAGGTCGAAGTGCGGGAACCGGGCCAACTGGGTGTCGTCGTAACTGATGACCGGAATGTCACGACCCGGCTTGCGACCGGACTCGCTCAACGCCATCAAGGTCTCGATGGCCACCGGGTCGTTGTGCACGGAAATCCCCAATTCGGCCGTGGACACGGCGATCCGTACCGCCTCTTTCACGCTGCGCACACTGGTGAAACCCAGCCCTGCCGATTTGGCGGCCCGTTCCACAGCACGACGACGTGGGGCCACTGCCGCGTCCGGACCCATCAGTGAGGCGGAAATGTGCACCATCTGACGCACCTCTGACAGCAGCAGCCGGGACACCACCAACTCGGCGGCAGCGTCCTCGTCCACATGCACCGAGTCAGCCAATCCGCTGGACGCTGACCGTCCGACCACAGTCACCGGCACCTGTTCCGCGTAATCAGCGATCACGGCGCGTCCCAGGACCGGGGAGACCAATGCGACTCCGGCCACCCGCAGCGCCCGGAAACGACGCATGGCGGCCACCTCGCGCCGCCGGTCGAGTCCACCGGTGACAACCATCGCCATCAGCCCGGCGTCTCGGGCGCTGGCCTGGATAGTCTCGGTCACATCGGCAATGAACGGGTTCCGCATGTCCGGCAGGAGCACCCCAAGGATGGTGGAACTGCCGGCAGCCAAATCGGCGGCGGACAAGTCGCGGAAGTAGCCCAACTCCTCAGCGACGGCGAGGATTCTGGCCTTGGTGGCATCGGAGACTCGCTGCGAGTCAGTCAGCGCCAACGAGACCAAGCCCTGCGAGACCCCAGCGGCCCTGGCCACATCCATCTGGGTGGCCCGCACCGTCTCCGCTCGCAACGGCCTCCACTTGGCAACAGCCATTACCGGCACCTGACTCTGATCGGAGAACCCAGCCGAGTGGTTCCAAGGGATACGCGCCGCACGACGCCCACACACTCCATGGGACCAATCATCTCAGTTGCCAGCGGGCAGTTCACCGATCCGGCTCCCCTGGTCCCAGCAGACATCCCGACTCTTGAGTTCTTCAAAGTTATACATTAATATTAACAGCCGTCATTGCTAACGCGCATTAGCTTCAAGCTAACCCACTCCCCCATGCCTGTCAACCATTGCGAGCAAGAAGTGACAGGCAGCAGAGCCGAAGACACGCCCTTCTCGCCTGAAAGCAGCCCCAACCCGCATGACCTCCTTGGCTCTGAGCGGTCTCCTGCTCCCAAAGCAGGCTCCCCGTAGCCATGCTCGATAGGATCAGCAACTCGATGGGGAGAGGCGTCGATAAGCTGGAAGTCCAGCCCGATTTCCGGCTGGAACTGGAGCAGTTGACGAAGGCGATGGAGAAGAAGCGTGGCGGCGTAAGATTCATTCATACTGACGCGCTATAGACAGACGAGTTTAGCTGTCGTGTAACATGAGGAACCCGGCAGGTCAGCACTGATGGTGTGCAGTCTGGAGACACAGGAGGGTTCTGTGGCGAAGCGGCCGATCATGGACGATGTGGCACGGGAGGCCGGGGTCTCCCGGACTTTGGTGTCCTTGGCATTCCGGAACGCTCCCGGCGTCTCGGAGGCGACCCGGCAGCACATTCTCGAAGTCGCCAACCGAATCGGTTATCGGCGCAATATGATGGCCTCGCAACTGGCCTCACTGAGCACCCGCACCCTCGGGGTCATCCTGTTCGACATGGGCAACGACTTGACCACCGATGTCTTCCGAGGCATTCAGGACGAGGCGGACAAATTAGATTTCGGTCTGTTGGTGGGAGTTTCAGATTCCACTGGCAAGCGGGACAAGCGCACCGTCGAATATCTGATCGAAGCGCGGGTGGAGGCCATCTTGCTGATCAGTTCGGCAATGGCCGGCAGCGAATTGCGGGCGATGAGTCGCACTACCCCGGTGGTGTCGCTCACCCGACAGGTGAACGGCATTGATTCGGTGGTCTGCGATGGGATGGCCGGAGCGCAATTGGCAGTGGAACATCTTGTCGGGTTGGGGCATACCCGGATCGACCATTTGGCTCCGGCCTGGCGTCCCAGCCATCGGGTCACCGGTTACGAGAGCGCGATGCGGAAAGCGGGGCTGACTCCGCGTATCACCGAGATCACCTACGAGCGGGACGACGCTGCCCGAGCCGCCGAGTGGCTGCTGAAGCAAGCCGAACCACCGACCGCAATCTTCGCCAACAATGACATCGCCGCCCAGGGGGTACTCGATGCCCTCTATGAGACGCGCCTGCGCGTGCCCGACGACGTGGCGGTGGTGGGATACGACAATCTACGCTCGTCAGCCAGCAAATTGATCAGCCTCACCAGCGTCGATCAGCAAGCATTCCGCTTGGGCCAACTCGGAGTGCAAACCGCCCAGGCCCGAATAGCCCATCCCGCAGCGTCTCCGATCCTGCGAGTCTTGTCGCCGGAGTTGGTGATCCGCAGGTCGACTGTGGGTTGATTCCACTCGCCGCTATCGCAGCGCTGCAGCCGACATTGCGGAAATGTAATTAATTTTAAGACAAATAGAGGTTGACGCCCCACCACTGTAGCGCTACAGTTAATAACGAACTGTAGCGCTACAGTTCATTGTAGAGAAGCCCCACCTAGTCAGAACTGAGAGCCGAGGAAGTCCACTGCCACACGGATGCGGCAGCCGGAGACCCGGACAAACAACGAGCAGCACAAAGGAGTTGTCATGCCACTAGTCCTACCCACAACGATTCGAGTCGCCGTCGTCGGGGCCGGTCCAGCAGGCCAGGCGCACGCATTCGGCTGGCGCAACGCCACCATGGCGGATCGGCTCAGCGGAGTCAGCATCGAACTGGACACCATCGTCGATCCCAACATCGAATTGGCCAAGACCGTGGCACGCCGCTACGGCTTCCGAAATGCGGTCGCGGACGTTCAGGAAGTCATCGAGAACCCGGCCATCGACGCGGTGAGCGCGGCACTGCCCAACTATCTGAGTGTGCCTGTGCTGAGTGCGCTGCTGCGCGCTGGCAAGCATGTGTTGGGCGAAAAGCCGCTGGGCCGC
>JAISCH010000306.1 GCA_031265725.1 Propionibacteriaceae bacterium | reverse complement strand
AAGCTCATCGCCAAGTGAAGGCCAGCCGCTTTGCTTGCGGACCAGATTTGTTGAATCATTTGTTTTTCTCGCTTCGGGCGAAGAAGAAGGTGCCCACGACCAGACAGGCAATGGTCAGCGCGGTGATGGCGGCGAAATTTATCACTGGGTTGAACATCACCACGGAGTCGTATTCCGGGCTTCCGGCATAGACGACCGCCCGGGCCAGGTCTAGGCAATACGTCATCGGCATCAGCCGGGACAGCACCATCAGCACCCCATCGGTCTGGTTGATCGGGATGATCGCTCCGGAGAGGAACATCTGTGACATTGAGATGAACATAACCGCCATATTTGCGGCCCGCTTACTCTTGATGACGCCGATTATGATCATTGCCAGTGCGCCGCCAGAGAGGCAGAACAGTGGCGACAATAAGACGATCAGTAGCAATTTCTCAATGGAGAGGGTGAGGCCCATTATCAGTCCCACCAACAAGGTGGCCACCATACTCACAAACGCACCGAACGTCGAACCCAGTATTTTTCCGAGCACTATCGAATAGCGCGACACCGGCGACACCAGCATTTCCTGGTTGAAGTCTATTTCGTGGTCGTCAACGAGCGAGGTCATATTCATCGACACCACCATGAACATCATATTGACGATCATCCCCACCAACATGAAGCTGCCGAAGTCGAAACCTAGACCGGCAGCCATGTTCTGCATGAGATTGCCACCGATCATGCCCATCATCACCGCTGGCATGGCGAAAGCTGTGATCAATGCACTGGGCGATTTGAACAGCAGCACGATGTCCCGAGCTGTGACGGTCAGCACAGTATTCAACTCCCGGAAAACCCGAGAGTCCTTCCGGGTCAAAACCAATTCACTCATGCTGCGATATCCCCATTCAAAAACTCGATATAGGCGTCTTCCAGCGACGGCAGGCAGACTTTCGGGGTGGGGTCGAAATTGACGGCGCGTCTCATCTCCTCCGGCGGGGCACAGACGGCGATCTCGCCGTGGTTGACGATGCAAACCTGGTCCACCTTCTCCGCCTCGTCGATGTAGTGTGTGGTGAGGAAAACCGTGGTGCCGTACTGCCTGCGGGTTTGGTCGATGTAATCCCACAGGCTGCGGCGGCTCATTGCGTCAAGGCCCTGGGTCGGCTCGTCCAGGAAAAGCACATCCGGGGTGTGAATCAGACTGCGGATTATCTCCAATTTGCGTTGCATGCCGCCAGACAGCTTCTTGATCGGCCTGAACAACGCGTCGGTGATACCGACCACCTCCGCTAACTCGGTGACCTTGTTGCGGTAGCTGGCCGGCATCAGCTTGAAGGTCGGACGATAGCCGCACATGCCGTACAGGCAGGCGTGGAAACGAATATTCTCCTCGGCAGTGAGGTTGGGGTCGAGGCTGGGCTGCTGGAAGATGATGCCCACCTTCTCCCGCACCTTCCGGGCCTCTTTCTCCACGTCGAAACCGGCGATCCGCACCTCGCCGGACGTTTTGGTCAGCGTCGTGGTGAGAATAGAGATCGTGGTGGTCTTACCCGCTCCGTTCGGGCCGAGGAAAGCGAAGAATTCGCCGCGATCCACCGTGAAGCTGATATTGCGTACCGCTGGCTCTTTTGCGCCTTTATATTGCTTGACCAGGTTATTGACTTCAATAACACTACTCATAGAATTGCCTCCATCATCGTTTGATAAACACACTCTATGGACTCAAAATAACTGGAGGATAAATCCAGCTTAAACGGACTGTAAATTACCCGGAAGAAGAATCTCGAATGTTGTCCCGATGCCGACTTCGCTGTTGACGGTGATGCTCCCATCGTGCAACTCCACGATCCTTTTCACTAGCGACAGCCCCAGCCCATTGCCGCCGAGAGAACGGTCGCGGGCCTTGTCAACCTTGTAGAACCGCTCGAAGATGTGCGGCAGGTCAGCTTTCGCCATGCCGATACCGTTGTCGGCGATCTTCACGGTATTCCCGTTGAGCATTACCTGGATGGCACCATTGACTGAGGTGAATTTTATTGCGTTACCAAGAAGATTTATCCACACTTGTGACAATAGATTCTCATCGCCAGTTGTCACACAGTTGTCCAAATCTGCCACAACGGTTAAATTCTTCGCCGACCATTGCGGCTCCAGCGTCAAGATGATATTTGACAGTTGCTTGTCGAGCCGGAACTCGGTCTTGACCAGTGGGCTGTCGTCCAGTGCGGAGAGTTTCAGCAGATTGTCGCTCAGGCTGGACAGCCGCTTGCTCTCAGTTTCGATGGTCTCGGCGTAGCGCCGCCGTTCCGCAGCAGTCAGCGCGTCGTCCTTAAGCAGGGCGGCGAACCCGCCAATGGAGGTCAACGGCGACTGTATCTCGTGGGACACATTGGAGATGAAGTCCTGCCGCATGGTCTCCAGACTGCCCAGGCTCCGGGCCATGTCATTGATCGCCGTCGCCAATTCAAGGTAGCCGTCCGCGAATTCAAGATTGACCTCCGCCTCAGTCATATCGATCAACACGTTGAAATTGCCCTGTGCGATCTGGGCGAGCACGTCCGTGAACCGAGAGTGTAAGGCCTTGAATTGCCGCCACTTGCCGCCGTTTCCCGAAATCGTGACGATCAATCCGACAACGGCCACGAGCAGCACCACCCCGAGCAGCGCGGACAGCACATACGCCAATGCTTCCGGAGGTTTTCCGGTGAACTGGAAGACGAACTGCAAAATGAAATACCCCGCCAATTGCATGACGCCGAAAGTGAGCAGGAAGACCACCGAACTGAACACCCGCCCACGCGGCCCGCCGCCGATCCGATTCGGTTTGCGAGCTTCCCATCCGCTCATGAGAGCGCCTCCAACCGGTACCCCAACCCACGCACAGTCACAATCTTTACCCCCGAGGTCTCGCTGGGGAAGCGTTCGCGCAGCCGCCCGATATGCACGTCCAAAGTTCTTTCGTTGCCCTCGAAGTCATAGCCCCAAATGTCCTCGATCAAGCGGTCCCGCAAGACCGTCCGGCCGGGAAAACTCGCCAGTCTGAACAGCAATTCAAACTCCTTGCGCGGTATGTCCTCGCGCGCGCCACCATCGACGCTCACGGTGTAGCTGTTGCGGTCAACTGTCACAGCGCCGACTTGGACCACATGCGACGCCTCGATCTTGTAGCGCCGCAGCAGCGCCTTCACCCGCAGCAGCAATTCGTCGCCCTCGAACGGCTTGGTCAGATAGTCGTCCGCGCCCGCCTGGAAACCCTTTACTTTCGCCGTCAACTCGCCCTTCGCCGTCAACATCAGCACCGGCAAATCCGGATAGTACGCCCGCAAATTCCGGCAGAGCTCGTAACCGTCCATATTGGGCATCATCAGGTCGATGACAGCCAGGTCGGGAGCCTCGTCCAGAATGATCCGCAGCGCGCCCCGTCCATCCCCAGCCTCGCAGACCTCGAAACCGCCGTTCCTAAGCAACACCCGGACAAGCTCACGAATATTGGCGTCGTCGTCCACAATCATGATCTTGCTCATCAGCCACCCCTTCGACGCAATCGTATTTCGCAAATGTAAACGGAGCTTAACCCCGTCGTTGGAATAGGTCGTTGGAATTGCGAGACCGCGCCCAGGCGAACCCGGACGCGGTCTGGTAGGAAGCGGTTGCTTATTACTTGATGATCTGGATGTTGCCGATCACTGGCAGTGGCTTCTCCTCGCCGTTGGCCGCGTTGACGATGCCCAGAATCAGCAGCACCAGCCAGGCCAGCCCGCAGAGCGAAACCAGCAGGGAGAGAATCCCGCCGATGACCGGGATGAAAGCGAAGATCACCTGCAAGATGCTGGCAGCGACGCCATAAGCAATCCCGGCGATGAATAAGACAGTGCCCTGGTTGGTGTGGAATTTCACAAAGGGGGATGTCTTGTGGGTTCCAGCGATAAGCGGAACGAAGAACAGAATGTAGGCGATGATCGCCATACCTTTATTAGCCTGAACGTCCTCTGCGCTACTCATTCTTACTCCTGTGGTCTTGGTTAGGTGTGGCGGGGGTGCCGCACTGTTTATGGTTACAGCGTACCGTCAGAACTGTGAAAACCACTCAGGTATCTTCCCTGAAACTACCCTTAGAAATCCCTAACCCGGTCAACCTCTTGCCTTGCCCTGAGCACAGTGGTAGGGCGACCTGGCCAAGGAGTCGACCTCTTCAATGTCAAATGTTGGGGTATTAAAGGACTCTGGCGGCCAAGACTCCGGTGATCTGCTTGATCTGGTCCAAGGTGGCCGCTGGGATGGCTCCCTCCACGTCCACCAAGGTGTAGGCGAGCTCCCCGCGAGACTTGTTCAGCAGGTCGGAGATATTCAACCCGGCCTCGGCGAGCAGGGTCGAGATCTGCCCGACCATGTTG
>JAISCH010000279.1 GCA_031265725.1 Propionibacteriaceae bacterium | reverse complement strand
AGCGTCTCAGAGCCAACATAGACTCCTCACGTCCGTGGCCAAAGGTGGGGCTGGAGGGTGTGTATTCTATGAGAGACTGTCGCCTTTTCGTGTGAGTGCGTAAAATCGGGGGAAAGTCCCATCGCAGGAGGCATAAATGGCTGACGGGTCGCTGAGGGTGCTGGTCGTGGACGATGACCAACATCTGGCCGAGATGCTGGAAATCGTGCTGGCCAAGGAAGGCTATCTGGCCAGTGTCTGTCATCACGGGGACCGGGCTTTGGCCGCCTTTCATGGCTTCGGGCCGGACCTGGTGTTGCTCGACCTGATGTTGCCCGGCCGGGACGGGGTGGAGATTTGCCGCGACATCCGGGCCGAGTCGGATGTGCCCATCGTCATGCTCACGGCGAAATCGGACACCATCGACATTGTGGACGGGTTGGAGGCCGGTGCGGACGATTACGTCCCCAAACCTTTCAAGACCCAAGAATTGATGGCCCGGATCAAGACCCGGCTGCGCCGGCATGTGCAACCGGAGTCCGACCAGGGCACGCTGCAGATCGGCGACTTGAGCATCAGCGTGCATGAGCACACTGTGCGCCGGGGCAATTCCGAGATAAATCTGACCCCGCTCGAATTCGACCTGCTGCTGGCGCTGGCCCGTCGCCCCCGGCACGCTTTCACCCGGGAGGTGCTGCTGGAAGAGGTGTGGGGCTATCGCCATGCCTCGGACACCCGGCTGGTCAATGTCCATGTGCAGCGGTTGCGCTCCAAAGTCGAGAACGACCCGGAGAACCCAGAGATCGTGGTCACGGTGCGCGGAGTCGGGTACCGGGCCGGAGAGCCAAAGTCTGCCTGATGGCGCGTTCAAAGGGCGTCGGTTTCGGACCAGTGCGATGGTGGAGTTCGTCGCTGCCGTTTAGGGTAGTGGTCACTACCTTGGCGGCCTCGGTCGTCATTCTCACCACGACCGGGCTCTTCCTGCTGGACCAGTCGAGCCGGGGCATCCTGGCCCGGAAGACGCAGACCTCGCTGGCCCAGGCGACGGCGGTGGTGACCACCCTGCGCAGCCAGATCGCCAGCCGCGACCTGCGCAGCACCTCCCCCAATGAGCAGGTCGCTCAGTTGGCGCGGGAATCAGCCGCCCGTGGCCAGGTCGGGAACCAATACCACCTCTTAGTGGAGACCCCGGTGGCCCAGATCGGCTCGGCGGACTTGTCGGCCCAGAGCATCCCCGACTCGCTGCGGGAGGCGGTGCGGAATTCAGACGGGCTGTGGAGCACGCCGACGCTGATCAGCTACACCAACGGACGCCAGAGCGAGCCCGGCCTGATAGTGGCCGCACAGTTGACGGTCTCCGGCAGCGAGCCGTACCCGATCTTCCTGCTCTTCCCGACCACAGCCGAGCAGCAGACGTTGGCAGTGGTGCAGCAGGCCACTTGGGCGACCGGCCTCTTCCTGTTGGTCGGCCTGAGCGTCACGGTCTACCTGATCGCCATGATGGTGCTGCGTCCGGTGCGAACCGCGCGGGTGGCGGCGGAACGGCTCGCCGCCGGGCATCTGGAGGACCGGATGAAAGTGGTCGGCACCGCTGATCTGGCGAGTTTCGCCACTTCGATGAACCATATGGCCACCGAACTGGACAAGAAGATCACCCAGTTGGAGAACCTGTCATCGGTGCAGCAACGTTTCGTCTCCGATGTATCCCATGAGTTGCGCACGCCGTTGACGACGATCCGGATGGCAGCGGAGGTGATCGGCTCCCGCCGGGGCGAATTCGACACCCAGATAGCCCGCTCCTCCGAATTGCTGTCCAACGAGGTGGACCGCTTCGAGGAATTGCTCACCGAATTGCTGGAGATTTCCCGCTTCGACGCCGGTGCCGCTGTGCTGAACCTGGACGAGATCGACCTGAGCAAATTGGTCAGCGACGAGATCAGCGCTGTCGGCCCATTGGCGGCCACTGCGGGCAGCGAAATCGTGCTGGACTCAGCAGGACGCGCGCTGGTCGAGATCGATGGACGGCGAGTTCGCCGGATAGTCCGCAACCTGCTCACCAACGCAATCGAGCATGGGGAGGGCAAGCCGATAGAAGTGCGGGTGCGGGCCGATGCGGACGCGGTGGCGCTGACCGTCCGGGATCATGGCGTCGGATTGAACGCCACCGAAGTCGGGCAGGTGTTCGAACGGTTCTGGCGGGCCGATCCGGCCCGGACCCGCCGACTGGGTGGCACCGGCCTCGGATTGGCGATAGCGCTGGAGGACGCCCGTTTGCATGGCGGCATGCTCGATGTTTGGGGCGCGCCGGGATCGGGCGCGCAATTCCGGTTGACGCTGGGGCACAAGGCCGGGACGGGGCCGACTGGCTATCCGTTGCCCAGGGTTCCCGAAGGAGTCGACGATGCGGGCGAGTAGTGGGATTGCGGCATTGTTGGCAGCCGTGCTGGCCACCGGTTGCACCAGCGTACCGGTGTCTGGGCCGGTGGAATACCACGAGCTCGACCAGGACCCTTATGCCCAGAGCGTGCGGGTCGCCCCGTTGCCACCGGTGTTGGGGGCCAGCCCGGAATTGGTGGTGGAGGGCTTCCTGAACGCGATGAGCGTCTACCAGCCCTCCTACGAAGTCGCCCGGCAGTATTTGACCGCAGCAGCCAGCGCGGACTGGGACCCGACAGTCGGGGCGAGTATCTACGCCGACGGCTACCGGCCGACCTTCACTGAGGACGCCGCGATCCTGTCCGCGCCGCTGACCGGCACCCTGGACGCCAGCGGGGTATACCATCCGAGCACCGGGCAGGTGCGGCACGATTTCCAATTGGCGCGCAACAGCAATGGCGAGTGGCGGATCGCCAACCCGCCTGAAGGGCTGTTCATCTCCCGCTACCTCTTCTCCACTGGCTATACCCAGTTCGACCGGCACTACCTTGATCTGGCCGGTCAGGCGTTGCTGCCCGATCCCATCTGGATAGCTCCGGGCGACAACCAACTGCAACGCGCCCTGCTGACCCAGGTGAAAACTCCAAGTCAGTGGTTGGCTCCCCTGGTCGACCCGGTGCTGGGGCTGCGGATCGAGGCCACTGACGTCCGGGCCGATCTGGTCTTGATCGAATTGGGCGGCTCGGCGGCCGAGTTGGACGCCGCCGCGCAGAACCAGGTGCTTGCCGAATTCGCGCTGGCCTGCGCCCAATTCGACGCTTGCGGCAAGATCACCGTCTCAGCGGGTGGAGTGGACTGGCTGGCGGAGGGCTACCCGGACGCTGAGATTCCGATCAGCGTGTTCGCTGACTTGGCGCCGATACATCGGGTCGACCCGCCCTCAGTCTTCGCCATCTCGTCCCAATACGAGGCATTGGTGCGACTGGCCCCTGACCGGGAGGTCATGGTGGTCAACGAGCAAGTGAGCCAAGCCGCGTCACTGGCGATTGCCGCCGACCAGGTGAATCTGGCGGTGGTCTCGGCCGACCGGGAGCAGGTTGAGGTGGGCAGGCTCACCCAGGGGAGGCTGGCTCCGGAACGGCAGGGCTCCGCTCTGCTGCGGCCAGTGTTCTCCCGGCTGGGGGAGTTGTGGACCGCTGAGTCGTCAGTGTCGTCGTTCTTGGTGAACGGAGTCAAGGTGGACGCCGAGGGCGCGCCCAAGGGCGAGCTGACCGCATTCGCGGTGTCGCCGGATGCCGACCGGATAGCGGTGGCCGTCAAACAGGACACCGAGACCGAGGCCGAATTGTGGCTGGCCCGGGTCTCCCGGTCGGGCGGATTCACCTTGGCGGGCTGGCAGCGGGTCGAATTGGCCGGAGTGGACGCCGTTCGGATCATCGACCTCGGTTGGTCCGCTCCGAGTGAATTATTCGTGCTGGTGGCGGACCATCAAGACGCCACCAGCGTGGTCCGGGCCACCCAGGACTCCGCGCTGATCTCCGACATCGGGCCGAGCAACGCCATCGACCTGGCTGAGCTGGCGGTGGCTCCCGGCTACCAGATGCTGGCCCGCTCCAGCAGCGGCGTCCTCTATCGCTTCGACGCCGATTTCAGTTGGACGCCGTGGGTGGTCGGAGTCGCCGCTGTCACCTACGCCGGTTGAGCTGTGGATAACTGAATCGCGGGCCGCCGCAGCCACATGATGTGGGTATGCGGTCAACGATCAATGCTCTGGCTGAATTGGTGTTCGGGGCCTGTTGCCCCGGTTGTGCGACTCCGGCCTTTGGCCTCTGCCTGGACTGCCGCCAGGAGCTTCGCCGGACCCCGCTGCTGTTGGGCCAGTGCGCAGGGATTCCAGTGGCGGCTGGGGGAGCGTACGCCGGGGTGCTCCGACAGGCGGTGCTCGCCGCCAAGGAACGGCACGGGCTGGCGCTGCTCGGCCCGTTGACTGCCTTGTTGGAAGACGCGCTGCAGGCATTGCGTCCGAGTCTTCCGGCACTGCTGGTGCCAGTGCCCACCGCCCCGGAGCGCGTTCAGCAGCGCGGTATCGACTTGCCCCGTGATGTGGCGCTGCGCGCGGCGCGGAAGTTGCGCGCGGCAGGTTGCGATGTCCGGGTCCGGGCCGGGCTGAAATTGGTCCGGACGCCGCTAGACCAGGCCGGGCTCGGCGCTGTCGCCAGGCGGGACAACGTGTGCGGGGCGATGAGTTGGCGATCCGGTGAAGTGCCCGGCGGTGTCATCATCGTGGACGACCTGATCACTACCGGGGCGACCTTGACGGAGGCGGTGCGGGCCTGTGCGGCCAGCGGTGTCGCCGTGACCGGCGCGGTATGCCTGGCCCGCCCCGTCCGCAATGCTTGATTGAGGGGCGCAATATCGGGGTTCAATACTGGTCGGCTGGACGACGCGCCGGATCGCCCAGCCGACCAGTGGCTTGGGATCGTCAGAGCGCCACGCTGCCGTGTTCTCCGGTTCTGATCCTAACGACCGACTCCACCGGAATGATCCAGATCTTGCCATCTCCAACCTGGCCGGTGCGGGCGGACTGTTGGATGACCTCGGTGAGCGCTTCCGCCTCGTC
>JAISCH010000237.1 GCA_031265725.1 Propionibacteriaceae bacterium | reverse complement strand
GGGAGAGTTAGCGATTACCGCAATCGTGGCCGCTTGAACAATGTTCAACTCCGAAGCATGGATTCCGCCGAAATAGTAGCGAGCAGCTGCTTCCACACCATAGAGGCTGGCGCCAAACTGCGCTATATTCAGGTACCCTTCCAGTACCTTTTCCTTGCCAATCTTCTTTTCGAGGGCGATCGCTAATTTGGCTTCCCGCAGCTTACGCGAGGCCGTGGTCTCCGTGGCCGTGCGGATTTCCTCGACGTTGCCCGTCGCAGCGGCCCGCTCCACCAGCACGTTCTTTACATATTGCTGCGCCAGCGTAGAGGCACCTTGGATTTGGCTGGAGCCGCTCCAGTTGTTCACAGCGGCGCGGGCCATGCCGGCCGGGTCTATGCCGCCGTGCTCCCAGAAACGCTTGTCCTCCAGCGCGATGATCGCGTTCTGCATATGCTGGGAGATCTGGTCCAGCGGCACCACGATGCGGTTCTCTTCGTAGTACGTGGCGAGAAGTCGGCCGTCGGCCGAATATATGTGGGAACTCTGAGCCACCTCTTCCGAGCCAAGCTCCTCCGGCAGGGAATCGAACATCTCGGTGGCCTGCTCGGCGACACCCTGAAACACCTGAACGCCGGGAAGCACCATCGCTGAGGCGACGATCCCACCTCCCACGGAGATCAGACCGAAGGCTACGAGGCCCGCCACCCACTTGCTGGTGGTCTTTGCAATGACTTTGGCGACACGTCCGTCAGGCATGAGGACATGATACGTGGCAGTCCTTCCGCGGCAGCGTCCGGCCTGCGGACAAAACGTGAAGGAGTCTTGCGGCACAAGATACCGGTGCGGCGATCCAGTGGGAATGCCTCGACTTGCCTCGCTGAGCCACCGCTCCGCGCGGGTCAGGCCTGACCAGGTAGCATCACGCCTACCGAGCGCGGCGTCGCAGGCGCTCGATATCCATGACTGTCATGGCCTTGCCTTCGAGGCGGATCCAGCCCCGTCCGGCAAACCCAGACAGGGCCTTGTTGACGGTCTCGCGTGATGCACCCACAAGTTGCGCCAGTTCTTCTTGGGTCAATTCGTGACGAACGTGAGACCCGCGTTCTGCCTTCACGCCGAAACGCTCGGTCAGATCCAGAATTGTCCTGGCGACTCTCCCAGGCACATCGCAAAACACCAAATCACCGATCACCTCGTCAGTCCGCCGCAGACGCGTTGCGAGAGAAGACAACAAGTGGATGGCGAGACGTGGATGCGCTTGGATCTCAGCGATGAGTTGGGCGTGTGACAAGACAGACAATTCGACCTCGGAAACGGCCACGGCCGTCGCTGTGCGCGGTCCGGGATCGAACAGCGTCAACTCACCGAGCATCTCCCCGGGTCCAAGTATTGCAATGAGACTCTCGCGTCCGTCCGTGGCCCGGCGGCCCATCTTCATCTTGCCGGAAGCGACGATGTAGAAGGTGTCCCCGATGTCCCCTTGATGAAACAGCACGTCACCTCGGTTGAGTCGGATGGTGGAGCTCGCCGCACGCAGGTCGGCCAACTCCGCATCGTCGATCCCCGCAAACAGGGGCTCTTCAGCGACAACGGTCGTGTCCATGGTCTAGACTCCTAGCTCTTAGGGTTGCAAATGGTGTCAGGAAATGCTCGCTGAAGAACGGGAGGGGAACGGGTAGTCCAGCAATCACACCACTATAGGCGATAAGCAACGTTGTGGCACCTGGCCCAGTCGCGTTCGGCGTACTATAGTCTTGCCATCGTGGATAAGCTTCCGGTGGTGTGTGCCTCCCGCGAATCCCGGGCGGCGCTGACCCGCAGGGCGCGGCAGATTGATCGGCTCTTGGCGGAGGCGTTTCCGGGTGCTCATTGCGAGTTAGATTTTTCCAACCCGTTTCAATTGCTGGTGGCTACTGCTCTGTCCGCGCAGACCACCGACAAGCAAGTCAACTCCGTCACTCCCGAGCTGTTCCTTCGCTTTCCCGACGCGCATCACCTGGCCGAAGCGGACCTCGCGGAGCTGGAGAAAACGATCAGGCCGGTAGGTTTCTACCGCCAGAAAGCCAAGGCACTCCAAGGGATCGGCCGTGGGCTGATAGAGCACTTCGACAGCAGGGTTCCTTGCTCACTCGCCGAGCTGGTCACGCTCCCGGGCGTCGGCAGAAAGACGGCCAACGTGGTGCTGGGCAACGCGTTCGGCGTACCAGGCTTCGCGGTGGATACCCACGTCACACGCGTTTCCAACCGTCTGGGCTGGGTGAAATCCAGTGATCCGGTAGCCATCGAAAGCCAGTTGACTGCGCTCTTCCCCGACAACCTGTGGACCATGGCGTCCCATCGATTGATCTTCCAGGGCCGCTATGTGTGCCACGCCAGGCGGCCGGCCTGCGACCAATGCCCAGTGGCGTCGCTTTGCCCGTCCGCATACCGCTTCGACCCACCCAAGACCCGGTCAACGAGCGGCACGCGCCAGCCAGCCGAGTAGCATCGACGAGCAAGCGTCCGGTGCTTCCTCGGGAACGAAATGCCCGGCACCAGGCACCTGATAGCACTCGTACCATGGTCCGCCCAGGTCCGCCGCCGGCACAGCGTTGGCGCGCAGTAGCTTGTCTGCGGCTCCCTGAATGTGTAGCACAGGGACGGTCGGCCGGCGCTCGAATACCGCTGCGAACCGGCGCCGTTTAGCTCCGGCAAGCAAGCCCATCGCCCACCTGAACTGCTCCAATGCCTTGGCTGCAGCAAGTGGCACACGCATCAGCGCCCGGTAGGTCTCCAGTTCTCGATTGCTTGGCCAGCCGCGCCCACTCCATGTTCGCAACAGGTGCCCCATCAGGTCTGCTCGCTCGATGGCGTGTTCAGCCAACACTGGGCTCTTGAGCAGTCCCACGTGGGCTGCTGCGAACGGCGATGCGATGATCCGGGCGCGCGGCGTGGCCGGCGCCGGATGCGGCGCGTCAACCACTGCGACGCCGGTCAATATGCCCGGTTCGGTCGCCGTCATCGTCCATGCCACCATTCCGCCCAGACCTTGGCCCACCACAACCGCACGGGTGAAACCGAGCGAGCCTATGACCGCGGCAGCGTCTGCGGCCAACTCCGGCAGCGCGTAACCGGCGGGCGGCTTATCCGAAGCGGCGTATCCGCGTAGGTCCAGCGCAACAGCGAGGTAGCCGGCCCGACCTAGGGCCTCCAACTGGTGCCGCCAGGCCCACCAGAACTGCCCAAAGCCATGCAACAGAACCACGAGTCCGTGGCCACCTTGGTGCGGGCCGGACTGCGCAATGTGGAATCGCGAACCGTTGGCCGAGATGAACCGATGCTCCCATGCGCCTGGAATCAGGGCGGCGAGGAAGTCGGTACCATCCGAATGCGTGGAATCCACAGGAACGGCCTAATCAGGAGTTCGATTCCGATACTGACGAGCCGACGGCTGGATTCTGGCTGGGTGATTCCTCCGGTCCACGCCCTCCGAACGCGCTCAACAGGCCTCCCACGGCCTTCGCTGTCCGCTTCAGGCCCTCCATCCGCCGGAACGCCCTCACTCCGGCGACAACGAACGCCGCTCCTAGGAGCAACACGATGCCTGCGTCGATGAGGAAGGCGGCCCAAGACGGAAGTCCGAGGGCTACAAGCGCTTCTGCCAACGCGACCGTTAGCAGCACTCCCGCGAGCGCCGCCGCGCCCAAGGCAGCGGTCAACGCGGCAAGGCCAAAGCCGATCTTCGCGCCATCGCGGGCAAGCTCTGACTTGGCGAGCGCCGAGATATCCCCGACGATGGCGGCAACATCGCTGCGCACGCTGTGCGCCAAGTCACCTATGGGACGGTTCGCCACAATGCACTCCCCTCTCGCCGCTCGCCCGCGGCTAGTCAGGCCACCGCTACGAGGTTAGCGCCGATCAGGGCCACTGGTCATTCCGAATGGGGCGGCGTCCGCTTCGCCTCCCAAAGCGCGGCGTCGATGAATCGCGTTGCGCCAGGCCATCGACGCCGAGCCGACCAGGGCAGCGGTCAACGACCCGACGAGTACCGCCATCGTTCCATGGTCTGCGTGAATCTGGTCGCCTACAAAGGCGAGTTCGTTGATGAGGAGGGACACCGTGAAACCGATACCAGCCACGCAGCCCATCGCGAGTATGTCCAGCCAAGATAGACGCGCGTCGATGGTGCACTTCGTAAGTGCGACCATCAGCCAAGTTGCGGCCAGGATGCCAAGCGGCTTGCCCACCACCAATCCTACCGCTATGCCTTGAGATACGGGATCGGTCGCGGCCGCGATCATCGCTGAGGGCGAGAAGGACACCCCGGCTGTCATCAATGCGAATGCTGGGACAATGAGTCCGTACGTCAAAGGTGTTCCGGCCGACACGATGCGCTCGACTACCGATTCGTGTTCGCCTG
>JAISCH010000201.1 GCA_031265725.1 Propionibacteriaceae bacterium | reverse complement strand
TAGCACAATCAGTGGCCACGGATTCAAATCCGCGAACTGGGAGTCGATATCGCAACGCTGCTGTCTTTGGGTCCGGGTTGTAACGTTATGAGTGCAGAGTCAGCAATGAGGGGGATGACTATGCCAATGCCAAAGCTGGGACCAACCATCATCGCGGGTATTTCCACACTCACCTTTCTGGGCGGCTGCACAGTGGCCGCTCCGGAAGCTCCGACCACCACTCCAAGCAGAACCGTCACCCAGAATCCGGCGACGACCCCCGCGCCGGGACGTGACCTAGTGCCGGCATATCAGGCCATCATCCGTTGGTTTTACGAGTACGACACCGCGCTGAACCAACACCTCTTCGCCATTGACGCGAAAAGCACCGGTCTGTCCGACCCGGACGCCCTCGTCACTGCGCTGAAAGCCGACCCGCTCTACGCCGGGCACGAGATCATGAATGCATCCCGCGCCGAACTCGAAGCCTCAGGCAAGATCAAAAAAGACGCACTCTACTTCCCGGACGGATTTCTGATCGAATTCTCCAGGACCACCAACACCGACGACACTGTGACCGCGAAAGGCGAGAAGTGGGTGAGTGGAACTGGTGCCGTCTATGTCACGATTACCGCCCACTACCAGGCCAACCGTTGGGTGTTGGATGAGCCAACCGACATGGCTATTTCCTGAAGCCAGCAGGACAGCGCATCAAGTCCACAGATGTCGCAGCCAACAGCCAGATGCTGGCCAGAGTGATGCTGAAAGGCTGGCTAGAGTGATGATACGGCTAGTGCCTGCTACGATTTCACTGTGACTGACTACCGGGAACGAATCATTGACGCAGTGCTTGCCGACACTCTGGCTGGCCTGCCCGCTGTCATGATCTCCGGTCCACGGGCTTGCGGGAAGACAACGACAGCACGACGCCATGCCCGGCAGACAATTCGGCTGGATCGTCCGGCAGAGGCCTTCGCCTACCAGTCTGATCCTGATGACGCGCTGCGACGTGTTCAGGAACCCGCATTGTTTGATGAATGGCAGCGCGTGCCTGAAGTGTTGGGCGCGATCAAACGCGCTCTGGACGACGGCGAATTCGTTCCGAATCGCTACCTGCTGACTGGTAGCGCAATAGCTGCGGATTCCGATCAGGGCTGGCTTGGCACCGGCCGAGTGGTTGACCTACGAATGGACCCGTTGACTCGCCGTGAGATCAGCGGACGAGTGAGTGGACGGCTCTTCGTGGACCGCCTGCTTGATGGCCGACTGGCAGATTTCGCCGGACCGGAACCGGCGTCGCTGACTTCCTACGTCGAGTGGGCCATTGCCGGCGGATTCCCCGAGGTCGTGCTGAATGTGTCCACGCAACACCGGGGTCGCTGGCTCAGTGGCTACATAGACCGCCTGATAAGCCACGACGTACGCGAGTTGGCAGGTGCCCGTGACGCTGACGCCCTGCGCCGCTATCTCACAGCCCTGGCCGTGAACACGGCAGGCGTTGTGGCCAGCAAGACGCTATATGAAGTCGCTGACATCGCCGCCACCACGGCACGGGCATATGACCAGTTGCTGCGCAATCTCTTTGTATTGGACGCCGTACCCGCCTGGGCCACAAACCGGCTGAATCGGCTGATCGACACTCCGAAGCGTTTCCTCGTCGATCCTTCACTGGTAGCAAATCTGCTGAACCTGTCCCTGGATTCGGTGCTTTCCGATGGCAATATTCTCGGCAGGCTGATTGAGACCTTCGTGATGGCTCAACTACGACCAGAAACCCAAGCCAGCACATCCCGTCCGCGAATCTATCATCTGCGAGACAAGGACGGACGCCACGAGATTGACGCGATCATCGAGTACTCCGGAACGCGCGTAGCGGCAGTGGAGGTCAAGGCTACCGCCTCACCTTCGCCCCGAGATTTCATTCATCTGCGCTGGCTGCGCGATCAACTCGGTGACCGCTTCATCAACGGAATCCTGCTCCATTCCGGGCCTGCCCCCGTCCAAGTCGATGACCGGATCATCGCGGCTCCGATCAGCACGCTCTGGCTATGAGCCTGGTCAGGAGATCGTGTAGACCTGTTCCACTTGGGAGACGAAGCCGCCTAGTAGGCGCTTGCCCAGGGTCTCGAACAATGCTGGGGCACCGGTGGTTAAGAAGCGCCGGGTTGGGTCGGGCGAGGGGTTGAGCAGGGCTAGGTCGGTCAGGGTGGCGTAGGTCTCTTTGGCGCACTCCTCGGCGGAGGAGACCAGGGTGGCATCTTCCATGACATAGGAGATGACGCCGGACAGCAGCGGATAGTGGGTGCAGCCGAGGATCAGCGTGTCGATGGCCGCCGCGCGCAACGGCAACAGATACTCCTGTGCGGTCTGCAGCAATTCCGCGCCACTGGTGACCCCGGCCTCAACGAATTCCACGAAACGCGGGCAGGGCTGGGTGACCAGTTCCACGTCCGGCACGGCGGCCACAGCGTCGTCATAGCTGAGCGAATTGGCTGTCGCCTGGGTGCAGACCACCCCGATGCGCCCGCTCTTGCTCAGCTTCACCGCCCGCCGAGCCGAGGGCAGGATCACATCGATGATCGGCAGGTCGTAGCGTTCCCTGGCGTCGCGCAGCACCGCCGAGGACGCCGAATTGCAGGCGATGACCAAGGCCTTCACATCTTGGTTGGCCAAGTAGTCGAGGCATTCCAGCGCGTACTCACGCACCTCCGGCAGCGACTTGGTGCCATAGGGCGCCCGGGCAGTGTCGCCCAAGTAGACCATGTCCTCGCCGGGCAATTGGTCCATGATGGCGCGGGCCACCGTCAAGCCGCCGAAACCCGAGTCGAAAACACCGATAGGACGCATGGAAGGGGATTTTACCCTGTGCCAGCCAACTGTTTGGTGCTGGCTGGGCGACGCGCGGCGCGTACCCCCTTGGAATCACTCAGCAAGAGTGAGCCGCATCGGGCGGCGCGCACTGGACAACGAGCATGACTTGGTGAGCGAGCACCCGGCGCAGCCATCCGGTGAGCAACCGGTGAGCGCCTGGGCTTGGACGCGGCCAGTCCGGATGAGATGGTCCAACGCAGCTCGCAACGACTCTGGCGGGAAACCGGTGCGGGCGGCGAGTTCGGTCATGGTCGAAGTGCCTCGGGACATTTGATCCAATACCGCTGAGATCGGACCAGTCGCTGGAATTGGTCGTGCTATCACCAGAAGAGCCTTCCCACTTGGAAGACGGCGACAGCCAGGACGTACGCGGCGGCCAATTGCATGACCACGCCGAAGAGCGTCCACTTGGCCCCGATCTCGCGCCACTGGGAGGCCAGGGTGGCCACACACGGGGTGTAGGCGAGCAGGAAGACCATGAAGGCCAGTGCCGCCGGATAGGGATGGCCGCCAGAAGACTCGTTGAAGTCGGCGAAAACCCTCGCGCCCAGGTCGCCCGCCTCGCCTTCGGCTGGCTCATCCAAGGCGTAGGTCTGTGCCCAGGCCGAGATGACCGCCTCTTTGGCGACGAAGCCGACGACCATAGTCGAGGTGGTCTCCCAACTGGCGAAACCAGTCGGGCCGAATACTGGGGTGATCGCCTGCGCCACCACGCCATACGCCGAGTCGGCGGTATCGACCGCGCCGAAGGCCGCGTCGGAGGTCACCGGGATGGACTGCAACAGCCACACCCCGCAAACCGTGGCGACGATGATGCCACCAGCGGTCTGTAGGAAGCCGGACAGCCGCAACCAGGTCACCGACGCGGTGAGCCGTAGGGTGGGGCGTTGATACGGCGGCAGGTCGATGACCAGCGGGTCGTAAGGCATATCGCGCCAGAGCGTGCGCCGGAGCAGGAAGCCGCAGAGCACTACCAGATGAATGGAGACCAGGTACATGACGAAGACTGCCGTGCCGGCGTACTGGCCGAAGAAGGTGACTCCGACCATCACGAACACTGTCAGCCGCGCGGTGCAGGCGGTGAACGGCACCAGCAGCGCGGTCAACACCCGTTGCCGGGAGTCGGGCAGGATACGCGTCGCACTGATCGCTGGCACGTTGCAGCCGAAGCCGACGATCAGCGGCAGGAACGCCTTTCCCGGCAGCCCTATCGCTCGCATCATCCGGTCGACCACCACTGCCGCCCGGGCCATGTAGCCGGAGTCCTCCAGGATCGCCAGCAGGATGAACATCAGCGTCATCAGCGGGACGAAGGTGAGCAGCATGCCCACCCCGGCGATCAGCCCACGCACCACCAAGCCTTCGACCCAGCTTCCGGACAACCCCACTGCGCTGAACAGCGCCAACGTGCCATCGGTGATCGGCCCGGTGAACAGCTCGTCCAGGAAATCCTGCATCGGCGCGGCGACGGTGGTGGTGATCTGGAAGACCAGCCACATCAGGGCGAGGAAGATCACCGGCCCCAGGAATGGGGCGAGCGCCCAGCGGTCGATCCGGTCTGAGAAAGACGGATGCTGGGCACCGTGCCCGTCAGTCCCGGCCTCCACCGCCTCGGCTATCCAGCAGAAACGCTCCTCGTCCAACCCATCCGGGTCATCCGGGTCAGCGCCGACCGGGCGCGCATCCGGCAGCGGCGCGGCCAGTCCGGAGCGCACCGCCTCGGCCAACGGGCCGAGCCCCTTGCGCTGGCGCGGATCGATGGCCACCACCGGCACGCCCAAGGCCCGCTCAAGGGCCACCACGTCCACCTTGACGTCCCGTCTGGCGGCGATATCGTTCATGGTCAGCGCCACCACGATCTTCAGCGCGTGCTCACGCAACTGGGACACCAGGTACAGGCTGTGCGACAGCCGGGAAGAGTCGGCCAGCACCACGCAGAGGTCCGGGCGGCCATCTCCGGGGACTTGCAACAACAGGTCGCGGGTGAGCGCCTCGTCCGGGGAATGCGGATCGAGTGAGTAGGCACCGGGCAGATCGACCAAGGTGATGTCGAGCTTCCATTCTTTTTCGGCACAGTCGCATTCCGCGCAGTCGCAGACGGCGGTCGCACTGGTGGTGCGCCAGACTCCACGCGACACCTCCACGGTGGTGCCCGGCCAATTGCCCATGGTCACCCGCGCCCCGGTGAGCGCGTTGAAGAGGGTGGATTTTCCAGTGTTGGGCGCGCCGACCAATGCGACCACCGGGGCGTCCGCCCCCGCCGACTCGTTTAAGACCCCGCCACAATGGCAGACGGCTCCCAGCGAAACCGAGTCAGCGGATTCTCGGATCGCGGCGTCAGGAAGGGCAGTCCGCCGCTCACTCACTGATTGACCTCTACCTCAAGCTGTCCGGCGAGCTCGGCACCGATAGCCACTCGGGATTGCCCGATCCGCGCCATCCGCCCACCCCCGGAAGTCTTCTGAACAAGTTGAAACGCAGTGCCCGGACGAAGGCCCAAGACCGCGAGCCGCTGGCACAACTCAGCTTGGGCACCCCCCTGCCGCAGGACGAGGGTGGAACGCAGCGGAGCGTTTTTCAGGGCGACAGGCACAAGGCTAGGCTACCCTAATGCTCGCCCGGATGCTCAATTTCTTGCCAATCCGCACAGTTGGTTCAATGCGGAGGGCACTGGGGCGGCAGCTCGGGGCGCTGAGATAACAGTTTCATAACGCGCGAATGAGGTTTTCGCCTCAGCTTAGGTAATTTCAATACATTTTCGTCTCATAATTCGGCCGTCGATTTCTCTTGCTGGATTTAATTAGGTTAGCCTAACCTCATGCTTGGTAAACCCACGTTGGCAGTCGGCGCGATCCGGGCCGTTGTCATTGGGATCATCGCATTCCTCGCCCTGCTGCTCGGGGCGTCCACCGCCCATGCGGAGTCGCAGACTTGGGGCGAGGTCGCCGAGGAGATGGCCGCCGTGCTGAAAGGCGCGGACGAGAGCTATCGCCAAGGCGACACCGAGGCGGCCAAAGACGGCGTCAACAACGCTTACTACGGCTATTACGAGAAAATCGGCTTCGAGAAGACGGTGATGGCCTACATCTCCGGTGACCGGGCCGCCGAAGTCGAATATCAGTTCTCCACTATCAAGAAACAGATGTCATCCGGAGCGCCGCAAGCCGAAGTCACCGCCGCACTGGACGCGCTGGCCGAGATGTTGCGCGTCGATGCGGAGGTGCTGGACGGCAATAAGAGCGACCCGCTGTCCGAATTCCTCGGTTCGCTGACCATCATCCTGCGGGAGGGCTTCGAGGCCATCCTGGTGGTGGGTGCGATCATCGCCTACCTGGTGAAGTCGGGCAATGCCAGCAACAATCGTTATGTCTACATCGGAGTCGGCGTCGCACTGCTGGCCAGCATCGCCCTGGCCTGGGTCTTCAGCTCACTGAGCGCATTGGCTGGCGCGTACCAGGAGATCTTCGAGGGCGCGACCATGCTGATCGCGGTGGCGATGCTGATCTGGGTCAGCAATTGGATGATGTCCAAAGCGGACTCACAGGCTTGGAGCGCCTACATCAAAGAGCGCTCCAGTCAAGCCATCGAGACCGGCAATATCTGGACGCTCTCCTTCGTGGCCTTCCTCGCCGTCTTCCGAGAGGGAGCGGAGACCATCATCTTCTATCAGGCGCTCTTCGCCCGCGCCTCGACCAACCAAACCGAAATCTGGCTGGGTCTGGGCGTCGGTCTCGTCGCGTTGGCTATTGTCTACGCGGCGATCCGGCTGCTCAGCATCCGTATCCCACTCAAGCCGTTCTTCTTGGCCACTTCCGCACTTTTGGCCTTGATGGCGGTCACCTTCGCCGGGGGTGGGATCAAAGAATTGCAGGAAGGAGACTTGGTCTCTACGACAACCGTGCCGGGAATCTCCTCGCTCGATCTGCTCGGCTTCTATCCAACCGTGGAGACGATCGCCGCCCAGGCCCTAGCCATAATCCTTGTCATCGTGCTCACTGTACTCGGCCTGCGGAAATCCCGCCGGCTGGCCCAACCCCAACCCCAAGGAGGGAAATGAAAACCATAATCCGCGCCCTTGGCCTGTCAGTCGTCGTCATCATGACGTTGGCGGGCTGTAGCGGAACACCAGCGACCACCGACCAGCCCTCGGCCCAACCCCAGCAATCCGACCCAGCGGCGGCTCCGGCCCCAGGCGATGCCGGTGGTTTTGAGGAATTCGAGATTGGGGACGATATCGAGGTCGGCCCGTTGAATGTGGCGGGAGTCTACTTCCAGCCGGTCGACATGGATCCGGCGATGGGTCTCACTTCGGCTGAAGCTGATATCCACATCGAGGCGGACATCAGTGCGTTGCCCAACAACCTCGGTTTCGGTACCGGTGACTGGGTTCCCAACCTGACCGTTGACTATGAGATCACCGACCCCGCTGGGAAAGTCAACTCAGGCACTTTCATGCCGATGAACGCCTCGGACGGACCGCATTACGGCGCGAATATCAAGATGGGCGACGCGGGCACGTACAAAGTCAAGTTCATCATCAAGAGTCCAGCCGAGAACGGCCACCTGATTCACACTGACGCGGTCACTGGCGTCGAGGGCCGTTTCTGGACTGAGCCACTGGTCGCCGAGTGGGACGACTTCCAGTACAGCCCCCGGGAGTGGTGACCAAACTACCTCCGATAGGAATCGGCAAATAAATGCCACTATTTGTTGACGCCCTTTATCTGGCGCTGCTGCCGTGCCTGGCCTGGACCTTCGGAGTCCGGCCGGGCGCGGCAGATCGCCGTGTGCTGCCGATCAGTCTGGCGTTGGGCCTGGTCCTCGCCCTGATCCGCAAACTCACAAATTGGGTGAACAACGAATTCCTCCTGCTCGGGCTGTGCAGCCTGGGCATAGTGCTGGCGATCATTTATCTGATCAGACCGCGCCGCCTGGTGGCCGCTGGGCTGACGGTGCTGCTCGTGCTGACCTCGGTGCCGGACATCGCCCTGGCCGCGCTGGCCATCGTGCCCAACAACGAGACCCTATTCGGCTCCATCGCCGGAGCCAACATTGTCGGCTACTTGACCGGACTGATCCTCCCGGTGCTGATCTGTTGGGCCGGGCATCGCTGCCTGGCCACCGCGAACAGCCGGACGGTCGAATACCTGCGCCGCGCCGCGTTGGGGATTTGGAGCCTAACCGCACTGGTCACCGGAGTGAGGGTGATGCTGGGACGCCGGATGCTGCCCAGCCTGCCCGGCCTGTTCGACCTGGTGGCCCTGCTCACCAACAACATCCAAGTTTTCAGTTGGCTGCTGCTGGCCGCA
>JAISCH010000307.1 GCA_031265725.1 Propionibacteriaceae bacterium | reverse complement strand
GACGAGCCGACTACTGCCTTGGATGTGACGATCCAAGCCCAAGTCCTCAGCATGATTGCGAGTCTGCGCGACCGATATCAGACGGCGATGCTGCTGATCACCCACGACCTCGGAGTGGTCGCCCAAATGGCAGAGGACGTAGCGATCATCTATGCCGGACAGATCGTCGAAAGGGGCAGCCTGGAAGACATCTTCACGCGCACGGCGCACCCGTACACGAAGGGGCTGTTCGCCGCATTGCCCACGGCTACCGGAAAGCGGCTCCGTCCAATTCCAGGTATGCCGCCGGATCCGACCAACTTGCCTCCGGCTTGCGCGTTCGCGCCTAGATGCCCGTTGGCCAGCGAGGCTTGCCGAAGTGGTGAGATACCGGAAAAGTGGTTGTCCGGCGACCATTTCGTACGCTGTATCAACATGGGAGGCAGCCATGAATGAGCCGCTGATCGAAGTCAAGAATCTGAAGAAGTATTTCCCTGTCGGCGGAGGTCTGCTACACGCAGTGGATGACGTCTCGCTGCGAGTGGACAAGGGCGAGACGATGGGAGTCGTCGGCGAGTCCGGTTGCGGCAAATCCACCCTTGGCCGCACCATCATCCGGCTGCTGGAACCTACCTCCGGAGAAATTTGGCTCAACGGTCAGTCGATCTCCAAAGCCAAGGGCAGGCAACTGCGCGAGGCGCGCAACCATATGCAGATCGTCTTCCAAGATCCGTATTCATCGCTGAATCCCAGGCAGCGAATCTCGTCAACAGTGTTAGAGCCGCTGATCCGTTCGGGACGCTACCCGCGCAAGGCCGCCAAGGAGGAGGCGGCACGCCTGATGGACTTGGTGGGAGTGGACACCCGGCTTCGAATGGCTTACCCGCACGAATTGGACGGTGGCCGTCGTCAGCGAGTCGGAATCGCTCGGGCCTTGGCGCTGAATCCAGAATTTGTGGTGTGTGACGAGCCAGTGTCGGCTTTGGACGTTTCCATTCAAGCGCAAGTGCTGAATCTGCTCATCGATCTACGCGACCAGACCGGAGTGTCCTATCTGTTCGTCACCCACGACTTATCGGTGGTCAGGCATATATCTGACCGCATTTGTGTGATGTACCTTGGGCAGATTGTGGAACTGAGTCCGGCGAAGGAGTTGTTCGAGCATACGCTCCACCCTTATACCCGCGCACTGCTGTCTGCCATACCGTCGCTTGATATAACCCATCCCTCCCAGCGAATCCCGTTAAAGGGCGAGATCGTCTCCCCGGTGAATCCCAAGCCTGGCAGCCGGTTTGCGCCACGTAGCCCCTATGCGACTCCGGCCTGCCAGGAACCGCAAACACTCCGCGAAGTCAGCCCCGGACACCAAGTGGCTTGCAACCGGCTTGAGGAGATCTCGTGAGCGACACTAAGGTGAATGCGCCAAGAACTGTCGGACAGCGGCTGCTTTTCACCACTATTGGCGTGCTGCTCATGGTGACAGCTATGGCACTATACAACAAGGCGGTGGAGAATGGCGGACTGTCCTGGGAGATTTTCACCCAGCTTCCGCTGGCGTTCGCGTTGCGGGCACCTTTAGCATTCGTATTGCAGTTTTTCGTTGTGCAAAAGATCGCTGGCAAGCTCGCCAGCCGCTATCAGGTCTCGAATCAACTGGAGTATCACGTCATCCGGGCTGGTTTCACGGTGATGCTGATGTGCCCGGTAATGAGTTGCTATTCCAATCTGCTGTATGTGGGACTGGTGCCCGAGTTCGTCCCAGTGTGGCTGACAAAGATGGTGCTCAACTGGATCTTCGCCTTCGGGGTGCAAGTATTCTTGCTCGGTCCGCTCACTCGGAAAATCTTCCGGACGCTGCTTGGGCTTCGGACTTCGCGAACACCCTGAAATCTTGAGCGGCCTTTGACAGGTCGGCGTCCGCACGCCAACACAACCGGATGCTGATTTGGACACTAGGGTTCAGATCGACGTAGGCGACGCCACTGGTGTCATGCTTGGCGATAGTCTTGCGCTGCAGAATGGATACGCCCAATCCGTCTCGCACAAACTGAGTGATGGACGAGCCGACATCGGCGGAGAAGATGACGTTTGGCTCGAAACCGGCGTCACGGCATATCTTCCGCAGCGTTAGATCAGACTCAGTGCCCACCCGGAAAGAGATGAAATGCTCTCCGGCCAGTTTTGCGGTGTCGATAATCTTCTTCCTGGCCAGAGCATGCCTTGCCGGGAGCACGGCAACGTAGGAATCCTCAGCGATCACCATGGAACGAATGCGGTCATCTGGTGGCGGGTCGATCAACACGGCGAATTGATACTCACCGCGTAACAATTGGCTCAGCAGCTTAGGGCCAGAATCCGAGACTTGTTCGACGGACACACCGGTGTGTTTGGCACAGAACTTGGCCACCAAGTCGCTGGCGTAGTAGTTGGTGCCCACGATTATGGTGGAACGTTCCTTGCTCTTGCCAGCTTGCAGGATCCGGAGGTACTCATCCCATGGCGCGGTGACTCTAGCAGCGAACGGTAGCAGCGCCTCCCCGTGTGTGGTGAGTCTCACTCGTCTGGAAGTCCGCTCGAACAACGGCACGCCCAACTCCTCCTCCAGAGTCTTTATGTGTCGCGACAAGGCCGACTCGCTGAGAAAAAGGCGCTCAGTCGTTTCCACGTAACTCAATGTCTGCGCCAGATCAGCGAACTCCACCAAGTACTCAATCTTCACGAGTGGCACCTCCTGGCAGCCTTGCCTTTAGCCGCATTTTAGATGCGATTGAGTCGAGCGGCTAGTTAGCGATCTGACGAGGCCAGTTGGCTGAGCTCGCTCAGCCAGGGCGGGTCGGCTCCGGGCCGGGAACAGGTGATCTCAGCGATCTTGGCGGCAGTTGAGAGTAATTCGTGCAGGGTTGGCTTGGGGATTTGTTTGAGGGCCTCTCGGCGTTGGGCGCCGAGCAGGTCGGCTCCCCAGAGGGCGTGGATGAAGCCGGACATGAACGAGTCGCCAGCCCCCACGGTGTCAGCGACTCGGCTGGAACCAGCGGGCACGTCCACACTGGCCCCGGCTGTCCAGCCGGTAGCGCCGTCGCCACCCCGGGTGAGGATGAGCACAGCCGGTCCGCGCCCCAGCCAATCAGCGCAGCTTTCAGCTTCGGAACGTTGCGGGTAGAGCCAGGCGATATCTTCCGTCGAAACCTTCACCACGTCGGCGAGGCCGATCAGCCGCTCGATTCTGGCCCGGACGGACTCCGGGGCGCGCATGATGTCCGGACGCACGTTCGGGTCGTAGCAGATGGTGGCATTCGCGCTGGCCCTACTGAGCAGTGCGGCGATCTCATCCGCTCCGGGTTCCAGGACGGCGCTCATCGAGCCGACGTGGGCGACCAGCGGCCCGAGCCGGGCCGGGATGGAGGGCACCTGCCAAAGCAGGTCGAAGGTGTACTCGGCGTGGCCGTCGGCGTCCACCTGGGCCAGCGCCGTCGAGGTGCGCTCGGCCTGGTCGCTGCCGGGCAGTAGCTTGACTTGGGAGGCCGCGCAGTGCGCGGCTATTTCTTGCCCGCGCGGGTCGCGCCCGATCCAGGTGCCGAGCAGTACTGGATGCCCAAGCCTGCCCAGCCCGATGGCCACATTCATCGGGCTGCCGCCCGGATGTTCCTCGTCCATCTGCCCAGGACGCTCGATTATGTCAGTCAACGCCTCACCGATAACGACGGCCTGTGTGCCCATTTTCACCTTCCTTCGCCTTGGCAGAAGCCTAACGCTCTCCCGCCATACCGACGGTTTGTTCATCAGTAGGTGGAATGCCCTGCTAACTTGGCATCGTGCAAACCCAGCAACCGCACCTGACCAAGATGCTCGGCCCAGCTTTCGTCGCCGCGATCGCCTATGTCGATCCGGGCAATGTGGCGGCCAATCTCACTGCTGGGGCCACACACGGCTACTTGCTGGTCTGGGTGCTGCTCGCCGCCAACACGATGGCGGTGCTGGTGCAATACCTCTCGGCGAAGCTGGGGCTGGTTACCGGGAAGAGCCTGCCCGAATTATTGGGCGACCGGATGCGCAAGCCCGCCCGGCTGGCGTTCCTGGCCCAGGCGGAACTGGTGGCCATCGCCACCGACCTCGCCGAGGTGGTTGGTGGGGCGATAGCGCTCAATGTCCTTTTCGGGATACCGCTGCTGCCGGGGGCGGTCATCGTCGGGGTGATTTCGATGGCTCTGCTGGCCGTGCAGAGCCGAGGCGGGCAGCGTCCGTTTGAATTCGTGGTGATCGGGCTGTTGGTGATCATCACGGTCGGTTTCGTCGCCGGGCTGTTCGTTGCGAACGTGTCCTGGCCGGAGGCGTTGAACGGGGCGATTCCGCGTTTCTCCGACAACCAGTCGGTGTTGCTGGCCGCGTCCATGCTGGGTGCGACGGTGATGCCGCACGCTATCTATGTGCATTCCCAACTCGCCCATGAGCATCAGGAGAGTGGATTGCCCGGCGATGTGCGCCGGATGGTCCGGGCCACTCGTTGGGATGTGGTCGGTTCGATGCTGGTGGCTGGCACGGTCAACATCGCCATGCTGCTGCTGGCGGCGGCCACGCTGCAGGGGGTCGGCAACACTGACTCAATTGAGGGGGCTTACCAGGCGATTGCGAGTGCGCTCGGGCCGGTGGTGGCCACCCTGTTCGCGGTCGGGTTGCTGGCTTCCGGTCTGGCCTCGACTTCAGTGGGCAGCTATGCCGGGGTGGCGATCATCTCCGGCCTGCTGAAGCGACGGATCCCGATCCTCGCCATGCGCGCGATCACCCTCGTCCCGGCCCTAGTCATCCTGAGTGTCGGCGTCGATCCGACCTGGGCGTTGGTGATCAGCCAAGTCTTCCTGAGCATCGGCATCCCCTTCGCCCTCGTTCCCCTGGTCCGGCTGAGCAGCGAGCAGAAATTGATGGGTGTTTTCCGCAATGGCCTGCTGATGCGGATAGTCGCCTGGTTAGTTGTCGCCCTGATCATCGTGCTGAACCTAGTGCTGATCTGGTTGACCATAACCGGATGATGCCAATTTCGTTCAATCAAATGAACAAGAAACCTGGACGCAGGGCTTCTTGTTCAATGGAATGAACAAGAACGCCAGCACTGTCATGTTGCTGTGTGG
>JAISCH010000154.1 GCA_031265725.1 Propionibacteriaceae bacterium | reverse complement strand
ACTTGCGCCGATCTATCTGGTCGTCGGGAGGTCGATGGGTACCGGGGCTTGGACGCTGGCCTTCGCCTACGGCATTCTGGTGATGCCTTACGCCTTCCGGCCGATCCAAGCCGCCATCGACGCGATCAATCTGGCCACCCTCGCTGAGGCCGCTCGTTCACTGGGCGCTTCTTGGCCGAAGACGGTGCTCCGGGTGCTGGCCCCCAATCTGCGCCAGGGCCTGCTCAATGCCTCGCTGATCTCAGTGGCTCTGGTGCTGGGCGAATACACCATCGCCTCGCTGCTCAATCGGCAAAATCTGCAAACCGCCCTGGTGGTGGTTAATCAGCAGGACTCCTATGTCTCAGTCATCTTCTCGCTGCTGGCATTGCTGTTCTGCTTCTTCCTCCTGGTCGTGATCGGACGTACTGGAAACACCGGGGCGAGTAAGAAAGGACGCCGCAAATGACGGACGTTGTGTCACCGGTCAGCACTGAGCGGGCGACCACGGTCACCCTGGAAGACGTGGTAAAGAATTTCGGGACCAGCCGGGTGCTGCACGGATTGAATCTGGAAATTGGGGCCGGTGAATTCGTCTCGCTGCTCGGGCCGTCCGGATGCGGAAAGACGACGGCGTTACGCCTTATCGCCGGTTTGGAACAACTCACCTCCGGCGTGATCCGGATGAATGGCGAAGACGTCTCCGATATTCCGGTCAATAAGCGCGATATCGGAATGGTTTTCCAATCATATTCACTGTTCCCGCATTTGAATGTGCTGCAGAACACCGTTTTCGGATTGCAGATGCGTAAAATCGAGAAGGACGAGGCCGGGCGCAGGGCGATGGAGAGCTTGGAGTTGGTCGGCTTGGGCGAATTCGCCGAACGCTATCCGCACGAGTTATCCGGCGGCCAGCAACAACGGGTGGCGCTGGCCAGAGCCTTGGTGACATCGCCCAAGGTGCTGCTGCTGGACGAACCGCTCTCCGCGCTGGACGCGAAGGTACGGGTCCAATTGCGCGACGAGATTCGCCGCTTGCAGCAGCAGGTCGGGATCACCACCATCTTCGTCACCCATGACCAGGAGGAGGCGCTGGCCATCTCTGACCGCATCGCGGTGATGGACTCCGGGAAGATCGAACAGATCGGCACCCCGGAAGAGCTATACGGATCGCCGTCATCGCCAATCGTGGCTGCCTTCGTCGGCATGTCCTCACTGGTGCCCACCACCCTCAGAGCTGGTCGGGCTGTCATCTGGGGCAGCGAGGTCGGAGTCGTCGGCGAGGCCGCTGACGGAGATTACCTCGCCTTCATCCGCCCGGAGAGCGTCCACTTCGCTGCAGCCACAGAGCCGAGTGTGACCGGCGTGGTGGAGACCAGCACCTTCCTGGGCTCCTTCCGGCGCAGTGCGGTACGCCTCGCAGACGGCTCGCTGGTCATCGTGCAGCATCCCGCCACACACACCCTGGAACGTGGTGACGAGGTGCGGCTCGCCATCGACGACCGGCCAGTCGTGGTGCGCCCGGTCGGCTAATCGCTTTCGGGGTCCTGGCCCAAGTCGACGGGCGGGGTCCGCAGCACCCAATAGCCCAGCCACGCCGAACTGACCCAGGCCAGGCAGCCCATCGAGAATGCCGCGATGCCAAGAGTGGCGAATGCCGTCACCGCGCCGATCAGCAATGGCGCGGTGGTGTTGCCGACATCGCCCATCAATCGCCATCCGGACAGGAATTGGTTCCGTCCCAGCGCCGGGGCCAGATCAGAGCCGAGTGTCATCACCAGTCCTGAGCCGATGCCGTTGCCCAATCCGAGCAGAATCGCCGCTGCGGCCACGGTGAACACCTGGTCGGTGAATGACAGCCAGACCAGCCCCGCCCCCAGCACGATCATTGACGGCACCGCCACCCAGATCCGTCCGAAACGGTCCATGATCGAACCGCCGAGGAAGAACAGCGACATGTCTATGCCCATCGACATGGCATAGATCAGCAAGTTCGCTGACGCGTCCATGCCCAAGTTGTCGCACCAGAGCGGCAGAATGACTTGACGGGCCGCCCGAGTGGCGGACAACAGCATCACCCCGGTGCCGAGCGTCACAAAAATGCGCCGGTGCTCGAATAAGACCTTGCTGAGTCTGGGAGCAGCCTGGCTCTCTCGCGACTCTGTGGGCAGGTCGGGCAACAGCGCCGCCACCGCCGCTGCCAGCGCGCACATGATCGCGGCGAAACCGTACCCGGCGGCCAGCCCGGCGACGGCCACTATCGGCGCACCGATCACCGGTCCGATGAATTGCCCGATGCGAAGGACCCCGCCCAGTGTGGACATCGCCCGCGCCCGGTAGCGCAGTGGAACGACTTGGGTCAGGTAACTCTGCCGGGCCAGTCCGAACACCGCTCCGGAGATCCCGATAGCGAAGACCGCCACCGACAGCAACAATAAGTCCTTGGCGAGGAAGGCGAGCAGCAAGGCGGCCGCGTCCCAGACGCAGGCGGCAATGATCGCCCGTTTCTCGCCGAGCCGGGTGGCTATCCAACTGGCTGGCAGGTCACCGGCCAACGTCCCGACTGCCGCCAACCCGGCGATCAATGCCGCCATTTCGACCGCCGCTCCCAACTCCAGCGCGGACAGCACGATCAGCGGCGTGGCAGCGCCAAAACCGATGAATGCGAGCAAAGGCGGGCCGTAAACTGGAATGACCAAGCTGCGCCAGTTAAAATCAGGTGTCTGGGGTTGGCTATCGGTCATCAGCCGAACTCTATCCCCAACGCCGCCCGATGGCGGCTGGGTTTACCTGGCGAAACATGCCAGCAGCCAGAGTCCTTCACCTTGCACGTTGGCTCACTTTGAGTGGCTATGAACGGGAAAATGACAAAACCTGCCTTCGTATCTCACTATATGAGCTGCCGTCTCGGTATGTGGCGAAATTGCTTGCATAACAGGTTCATAACGACAAGTCTTGAAGAACCGAGCGGCAATGGAGCCGACAGCAGATAAGTCAGTATAGAGGTGTGAGTACATGTCCGCTCCCGCATTGGTCATTTTGAGCCGGGGAAGCAAAGACCCGCGCGTTGCTCAGGTCGCCCACGGATTACGACAGGGCCTGCAAGCCCTCCGGCCGGGGATGCCGATCCGCGGAGCTTTCCTGGAGTCCAATCCCCCGAGTGCTCCGCAGATTGTGAACAGCCTGGTCGAACAGGGTGAGCACGAGATCGTCTTCGTCCCCCTCGACTTGAACAACGCAGTCGACACCCATCCCGATGTGGATTCGCTGGTGCGCCGGGCCCAGGCCACTTTCCCGAAAGTGCGCTTCATCGCGTCGAGGCCAATCGGCCCCGAGGGTTGTCTGCTCACCGTTCTCGACTCCCGGATGCGCGCCGCGCTCAGCACGGCCCGATGTCTGGAGCTTGACGGACTGGTGCTGTCCAGCGAGACCTTCGGAGACGTGCGCGGCAGCGCCTTGTTCGCCCGTCGGGCCAGGCAGTGGTCGGCCCATCACCATCTCCCCTGCCAAGCCGCCGTCTCGGACGAGTCCGGCCCCTCGGTGGCCCAGGCTATCGTCAATCTGCGCTCCCAGGGACGCCGCCATATCGCGGTCGGCTCCTACTTCCTCTCCGCCGACCAGTCTTACCAAACCCAGTCCGAGCTGGCCTACCACTACGGGGCGGTCTCCGTCTCCGAGCCGATAGGCCCGGCCCGCGAGGTGCTCGATCTCATCCTCGCCCGCTATGCCTTCGCCGCGATGGAACTCATCGAATTCGATTTCGGGGACAGCGTGGACGAAGAACCCGAATTGGTCGCCGCCACCGCGT
>JAISCH010000137.1 GCA_031265725.1 Propionibacteriaceae bacterium | reverse complement strand
GCGCTGGTCACGATGGCTGCGATGATCACGCAAAGGATGGCGACGGCGATCTCCACCCACTCGGTCTGGGTCACGGTCTGCCCCGCTTTTTGTCCCAGGCGGCAATGAGCTGGTCGTTCAGGTCGAACATGGCCTTCTTCTCCGCTGGCTCGGCGTGGTCATGGCCGAGCAGATGGAGCAGCCCGTGGATGAGCAGATAGTCGGCCTCACCGGCCGGGGTGCGCCCGTTGTCAGCGGCCTGAGCGGCGGTGATCTTCGGACAGAGCACGATATCGCCAAGCAGGCCGAGCGGCGGATCGTCCTCCTCGCTCGGAGCACGCAATTCGTCCATCGGGAAGCTGAGCACGTCGGTCGGGCCAGGCTCACCCAGATATTCCTCGTGGTAGGCGGCCATAGTGCCCTCGTCCACCAGCAGGACTGACAATTCCGACTGCGGATGGATTCGCAGGAAATCCAATGCGAAGATGGCCAGACCTTGCAGCCGCTCCTCGTCCACGACCTCGCCGGACTCGTTGTTGACCTCAATCATCGGCGTTTCCCAACTGTCGCCTCGTAACGGTCGTAGGCGGCGACGATCCTACCCACCAGCTTGTGCCGGACGACATCATGCCTGGTCAGCATGCAGAAGGCGATGTCCGTCACCCCGTCGAGAATCGCCTCGGCAGCCATCAGCCCGCTGCGGGTGCCACGAGGCAGGTCGATCTGGGTCACGTCCCCGGTGACAACGATCTTGGAGCCGAAGCCGAGCCGGGTGAGGAACATCTTCATCTGTTCCATCGACGTGTTCTGCGCCTCGTCCAAGATGATGAAGGCATCGTTCAGGGTACGGCCGCGCATATAGGCCAGCGGAGCGACCTCGATCGTCCCGGAAGTGAGCAGCTTGGGCACTGACTCCGGGTCCAGCATGTCGTGCAGCGCGTCGTAGAGCGGACGCAGATAGGGGTCCACCTTGTCGTGCAGGGTGCCGGGCAGAAAACCCAATCGCTCCCCCGCCTCGATGGCCGGACGGGTGAGGATGATCCGGTTCACCTGCTTGGCCTGCAACGCTTGCACCGCCTTGGCCATCGCCAGATAGGTCTTGCCGGTGCCCGCCGGGCCGATGCTGAACACGACAGTGTGCGAATCTATCGCGTCCACATAGCGCTTCTGATTCAACGTCTTCGGCCGGATGGTCTTTCCCCTGGTGGAGAGGATATTCTGCGTCAGCACTTCGGCGGCGGAGATGTCCGGCTGGGCGGCCATCGTCACCACCCGCTCTACAGCGTCGGAAGTGAGACCCTGGCCGGTGCGGACGATGGTGATCAACTCGGTGAGCACGTCAGCGGCCAACATCACCGCATCGGCATCCCCACTGAAAGTGACCTCATTGCCGCGCACATGGATATCCGCGTCGAGCTGACGCTCCAGAATATGCAAGAACTCATCACGCGGACCCAACACGGCGACCATGTTGATAGCGGATGGAATGGCGACGCGGCGCACAGCAGCCGCAGTATCCGAAATAGGCTCCGGTATCAGTTGTCCTCCAGTGTTCCGATGACTACAAACATGCTACCGCTAAAGCCAGCCGCTGTAACATGCGGCCAAGACGTTCAAACGATCAAGGAGCACGCGGGTATCGCCCCAAAGCGATTCTCCATCAGTGTGGTGTGAAATTGTCAACAGGTCAGGCTCAAGCTTTGGTGCCCACCCAAACCAGTTCAGTTTATGCAAAACAAACTGCAGATAATCTTGTCAGTAGCAAAAAGTGCAACTAGGATTGCACTATGTTGATACCCCGTCCAGGTCCGCTGCGTTGGTTGCAGGACTGGCGAGACCGTGACGTGATCAAGGTGGTCACCGGAGTGCGCCGCTGTGGAAAGTCGACCATTCTGAGCATGTTCCGGGAAAACCTGCTCGCCTCGGGAGTCGATCCAGCCCGGATCGTCTCGCTGAACCTGGAGAATCCCGCTCATGCCCCCTTGTTGGCTGACTACCGGGCATTCTACGAACAGGTGAAGGCGCAGTTGGCCCCTGACGGGACCACCTACGTGTTCATCGACGAGATTCAGAACGCCGATCAATTCGAGCGCGTGGTGGACGGACTCTTCATCCTGCCTGAAGTCGACCTCTACCTGACGGGTTCGAGTTCCCGCTTGCTGTCGGGGTCGATGGCCACCATGCTCACTGGACGTTATGTGGAGTTGCGCTTGCTGCCGTTGTCCTTCGCGGAGTATGTGGCCGCCCAAAGCGACGGCCAGCACGACCCCCCGCTACGGGACTTGTTCGATAGTTACCAACGCCGGGGGTCCTTCCCATTCGTCACGACACTGACCGACGACGACCAAGTGCGGCAGTATTTGGAAGGCATCCTGAGCACCATTCTGCTCAACGACGTGGCGGTGTCCCAACGAGTGTCGAACGTTGCCCAACTGCGCAGTGTGACAGAGTTCATCTTCGCCAATGTCGGCAATCTGACCTCCACCAAACGAATCTCCGACGCCATGACTTCAGCCGGACGTTCGATCAGCCGCCCTACTGTCGACAGCTACCTGACCGGCCTGGCCGACTCCTTCCTGATCCTCCCGGCCCGCCGCTGGGATATTCGCGGCAAACGACTGCTGGAATCGGGAGAGAAGCATTACCTGGTGGACCCCGGAATGCGCCGGGCCATCCTGGGTGCCAAACCAGCCGATGCCGGGCACCTGCTTGAGAACATCGTTTACCTTGAGTTGCTCCGTCGCCCTGGCAAGGTATTCGTGGGCAAGATCGGCCCTGGTGAAGTTGATTTCGTAGTGGAGGATGCCACCGGAACCACCTACTACCAAGTCGCCCAAGATGTCACCGACCCAGCGACACTAGAACGTGAATTGGCAAGCCTGAGAGCAATTCCCGGATACGAGCAGCGAATCCTACTCACCCTAGACCGGGAACCACCCCAGTCCTACGACGGTATTCGCCGCCTAAGCGTCCTAGACTGGCTAATAGACGCGGACTGATTCCCGCAAGGCTGGCTGCGATAGCGGCGAGTAGGGCGACTCAGAGCCAGAGTTTAGATTTTTACGCAAGTCAGTTTAGATATTAACGCAAGTCAGATTAGACATTGACGCAAGTCAGATTAGACTTTGACACATGTTCAATGAAGACTTGGTACCCCGCTTGGCCACAGGCTTAGTCGAGGATGCCCTTGCCGATACCCGCGTCGTCTTCGTGATGGGAGCGCGGCAGACGGGTAAGAGCACCCTCCTTGAAGGGATCGCGCGCCAGCGCTGGGGACAGGGAGTCATAACTCTGGACGATGCGGCTACCAGGTCGGCCGCTGAGGCTGACCCGACTAGCTTTATTGCCAATCTCGCTACGCCTGCCGCCATTGACGAGGTTCAACGGGTGCCCGATTTGCTGCTAGCCATAAAGCAACGAGTCGACCGGGATCAGCAACCGGGCCAGTTCCTGCTTTCCGGGTCATCCAATGTGAAGACGAACCGCAAGGTCAAGGAC
>JAISCH010000132.1 GCA_031265725.1 Propionibacteriaceae bacterium | reverse complement strand
GCTATGGCATCCTCATGCGCACGGAGAAGAGCGTGCTCTTCGTCATTCCCTGGTTGGGCCGTTGGCTCATCGGGGACACCGACACCGAATGGCTGGAGGACAAAGCCGCTCCAGTAGCGACCAAGGCCGACGTGGAATACCTGCTGGCGAAGGTCAACTCAGTGCTCTCCCAAAAACTGACCTCGGACGATGTGCGTGGAGTGATCGCTGGACTGCGTCCATTGGTGCAAACTTCGCCGGACGCCGACACCACCAAATTATCCCGTGAGCATTCGGTGCGTTCCCCGATCAAAGGACTGCACGCCATCGCCGGAGGCAAGTACACCACCTACCGGATCATGGCCCGTGACGCAGTGGACTCAGCGATCAACGAAGCTGGCCCAGACCTTGACCACTTCGGCGCATTTGCGAAGAATCACACCGCAGATATCCCGATCTTCGGAGCAGTCGGCCACGAACAGGCCCGGACAGCTATTCAGCGAAGCGGCCCATTCGCTGGCCTGAGCGGCCAAGTGCTGGATCATCTGATCGGGCGTTATGGCAGCGCGGTGCAGGATTTGGCGGCGCTGGCAGACAGCGATCCGAGCCTGGCCGAAGTGATCCCCGGCTATGAACCCTATCTGTGGGCCGAGATCGTCTACGCCTGCCGGGCTGAAGGCGCGCTCACCATCCGCGACGTGTTGGAGCGACGCACCCGGATAGCGATCTGCTTCGCCGATGGCGGTGAATCTGTTCTGGACCAGGTAGCAGATGTGATGGCCACTGAACTCAACTGGTCGGCAAAACAGAAAGTGGAGCAGTCGCACCACTACCGCAGCTGGCGAGAAGCAGAACAAGCTGCCTTGGCCGAGAGCGACGACGCGGCGGCAGGACGAGCTTATGCCCAATTGATGAGCACACTCCCCGATCCCTATCTAAGGGACTGATCAACACGGAATAACGCACCCCGAGAGGCAGAACATGGTCGGATACATCCTTGCGATAGATCAAGGCACCACCAGCAACCGCGCCGCCATTTTTGACCATGACCACAATTTGGTGGCGATGAGCCAGCAGGAGCACGACTGTATCTTTCCCAAACCGGGCTGGGTTGAGCAGGACGCCGAACTCATCTTGGCGAACACCATCGCGGTCATCCACGAGGTCATGGCGAAAGCGAGGCTGAGTCCCGCCGATCTGGCTGGGATCGGCATCGACAACCAGACTGAGACCACGGTGATTTGGGACAAGGCCACCGGCAAGCCGATCTACCACGCGATCGTCTGGCAGGATTCCCGAGGACAGGAGTTGATCGATTCATATTTGACCGCCAGCACCCGTGAACGGGTCAGCGCGATCACCCGACTGCCCTGTATGAGCTATCTCTCAATGAGCAAAATATTGTGGCTGTTGGCCAATATTCCCAATGCGCGCGAACGCGCCGCCGCTGGAGAACTCTGCATGGGATCGATGGACAGTTGGCTGACCTGGAATTTGACTGGCGGGCCGAATGGCGGCGTCCATGTCACCGATCCGTCGAACGCATCCCGGATGTTGCTGATGGATATGGAAAAGCTGGAGTGGAGTCAAGAGGTCGCCGCGATCTTCGAGGTGCCCCTGCAACTCATGCCAAAGATCGTTCCTTCCGGAGAAGTGGTCGGCACCGGAATCGCCGCAGCAGGGATAGCCGGGGTGCCGCTGGCGGCCCGGATTGGCGACCAGCAGGCAGCAGCTTTCGGGCAAGCTTGTTTCGAGCCCGGATCAGTGAAATGCACCTACGGGACCGGCACCTTCCTGATCGCCAACACTGGCACCGACATAGTCTCATCGACGGCTGGCCTGCTCACCACCGTCATTTATCAGATCGGGGAAGGCCCGGCCTGCTATGGATTGGAAGGCTCTGTCGCGGTCACTGGCTCACTCATCCAGTGGCTGCGCGACTCACTGCAATTGATCGAGCACTCTGCCGAGTCGGAGACGCTGGCCAACAGCGTGCGCGACAACGCCGGGGTATACCTGGTGCCAGCGTTCTCCGGGCTTTACGCGCCCCGCTGGCGTTACGACGCCCGGGGCACGATTGTCGGACTCACCCGGTATGCGACAAAGGCACACCTGGCCCGGGCCGCCTTGGAGGCCTGCGCTTTCCAAACCGGGGAATTGATCGACGCGATCACCACTGACTGGAACCGTCGCCCCCTTGAGCTAAAAGTGGACGGTGGGATGACGGCGAATTCCTTCCTCATGCAGATCCAGGCCGACCTGCTGGATATGCCAGTCGTGCTTCCCGCGCAGCCAGAAGCCACTGTGGCCGGTGTGGCCAGCGCTGCCGGACTGGCGGTCGGGATATGGTCTGGCATCGAAGAACTGGCCGCCAGTTGGACCGAATCCAGACGTTGGACTCCGACTATGGACACGGATGTGCGACAAGCGTTGTGGCGGGACTGGAACCGGGCGGTGGAGCGTTCGTTGGGCTGGGCCGAGGAAGCTGCTCCGCAGGAGTGAGCGGATATCGCTAGGCTTGGGCTATGTCTAAACGTCGGGACCGGCATGAGCGTGGGCTGCGCGGGCCGCTCGCCCTGCCCAACCCAGTCACTCGCATTCCGGCGCTGAGAAGGGTTGACGATCGGAGAACGCGCTTTGCGGCGGCGATTGAGGCGGCGCTGGAGCGGATCGCGCTGAATTGCCCGCAGGCATTGCCCAGGGTGGATATCGGCTTCGAGGAAGTGCCGACCAAATTCGTTCCCTGGGAGACTCGGATACCGCTCGCAGCGGCAAATTCAGCCACCGGGGACCGGCACGGCCAGATCGTGCTCTTCCGCCGTCCGATTGAGCGCCGGACGAGCACGAATGCCGAATTGCGGCAATTGGTGCGGTCAACGATTGTGGAACAGTTGAGCGCCATCACCGGCTTCCCGGTCAGCGAATTGGACCCGGAGAGCGACCAGGACTGATCGCGGCGACGGCAATCCCCAGGCTAAGAGGTCGCGCCAATAGGTCGCTGGTCAAGCGAGCGGTGGGTGTGGTGTGCTGGCAAGGCGGAGGAAAGAGGCGTAGCGGATCTACGTCGATTGACGACAACGCGGCCAGCGCGCCACACTCGCCGCGAGCCAAGCAAGCTATTGGCGCGACCTCTAGCTCCCGACATGGGGGTCCAGCGTGATCTGGGTCGGGTCCGCCCCGCTCTCCCCAGGGTTCAACGGCATAATCGTCACACCGGCCAAATCACCGACTTTGCCAGTGGCGACCGCTGCGGCAAAGACGCCTGCGTCCGAGGTGGACAGTTGCAACACGGTGATGTCGCGCTTTTCCAACTCGACCAGGACGGTGGTCCCAGCGCGCACATCGATGATTTGCGCCTCCGCAGCAGCCCCAGGACTATCCGCTGCCCGCAGCACCACTTGAACGTCCTTGTCACCAGCATTGGCCAATTGGAGCACGGCAACGGCATTCTTCGTCGCTGGAAGCACCCAGAGCCCCTGCGCCCCGACCGGACCCGTCCCGGTGATGAAGCCCAAATCCGGCGCTGCCCCCAGGTCGATTCTCAGACTCGCGGCGATCTCGGCGCTACTGGCACCCAAACGGATCGTTCCAGGCTGCCCGGCAAGCGCATCGGTCAAGTCGAATGTCTTGGTGGTGGCTGGCGGGATCTCGATCTCCTCGGTTCCGGGGAGCACCGAGACGCCTTCCGTCCCAAGCAATTCCACCGTCACCCTGGCCGTCCGGTCACCCGGATTCACGATACTCAAACTGCGCGTGCCGTCCCCGGCCGGGACACCTGGCAGATTGACCTGACGGCTGGGAGCCTGGGTCGGCTCCAGCCATTCCGCGCTGAGCAGGTCGTTCCCCTGCCAGAGCCGCTGGCGCAGCACCGGTGCCACCCGGCCAGCCGAGGTCTCCACATGGATGCTGAACGCCGTCCCTGCAATCGGGCTGGAAGCCGTGCTCATCGCGGAGAGTGGGACGTTGTAAGACGAGAGCGCACGGACCACTATCCCCCTCGCGCCGGGAGTCGCCACTCGTCCGTTCTCGTCGAAGATGGCGATGTCGACAATGGCGTCAGTGGTGTCGGCGTTGAACAGGGTCAAATCCGCCGTCGCGTCCGGGTTGAGCAAAGCCCCGACAAACCAAGCGGACTGGCTCGGAGAGGCACAGGCGACGCTGGACAGCCCGCGCTCCGACCCAGTCGACTCGGAGACCCAGCCCGTGCCAGCGAATTGATCGCTTCGGGGCGCGCTGATCCGCAAAGGCTGCTTGGCACCGCTGACTGTGAGCAAGTCGGTTGGGTCGGCTTTGGTCTTGGCATCCAACTCAGTGGAAATGAGCTGCCCCTCTTTCGACGCGGCCACGATCCGCCACTCCACCGACTCAGCAGACAGATAAGGGCAGACCCGGCTCACCCGCGCGTTCGACACCGGAGCAGTTCCGGCGGGTGGAGTCCCAGCCGGGATGAGCACGCTGGCCCCGAGCAGACCAGTGGTAGCAGCTATCGTGGCAAGTGGCAGAATCCAGCGCTTCATTCAGCCACCCCCAAGGCGCGACGCGGCAGCGGCATGCTCTCCTCGTCCTTGGGAACGGGTTTGTTCAGCCGTTTTCCGACCGGGGCTGAACTGCGTCGCTGGAATCCGGGAAGGGCCAGCCCAATCAGGAACAGCAGTCCGACCAACTGCGCCCAAGCCCAATTGGGCGGGTCTTGGCGCAATTCGAAGCTGATCACGCCCGACGCCGTGCCCAGCGCGAAACGTTGTTCCGGCCCGGCCGACTCAACTCTCGGCAAAGCCTGTCCGGCGACACTCACCCGCCAACGCGGATCAGCCGGTTGCGCGAAGATGAGCACCCGAGTGTCGTCATCGCTGGCGGGCACCTCCAGCCGCTCACCCAGAGCCTGTTTGCCCTGCTGAGTCCAAATGGTGAATAGAGCGGTATCGGGCACCGGCCAGACGATATCGGTGTCCCCAGTCTCCCCAGCCAGCCCCGGAGTGTTGCTGATCCCCATCCGTAACGTCTCGTCACCACCAGTCAGCCAAATATGGGAGACGCCCAGCCGGGCCAGGTCGTTGGCCAATTCCTCGTCTGCGCTGCCGACCATCAACCGACTCACCACCGATTCGGCCACCCCTATCGCCTGGGCGTCACCGGAGTAGACCAGGCCGCGTTCCGCGTCCCCCAGCCGTGGGTAGTCGCCGTCGACAAGCATCCAACTGACCGCACTGTCAGCGCCCACTGCTATCGCCAAGGTACGGCTGGGCAAATCAGCATTCGCCTCTGCCATCACGAAAACTGGCAACTCACCAACCGGCTTGCGAACGACCTGGAGCTGCCCCATCCACACCCACCACACGCCGCCGAGCAGCAATGCGGCCACTGAGCCGATGCAGGTGCCGAGCGTTGCGATGTGGCTCAGACTGATCGACTCTGAACGTAGTTGGCTGCCAACTCCGTCAAAACCGACCACGGCGACCACGGTCAGGCAACCAATCATGAGAATGATGAGTTCCAACCCGGTGGGCCGAGTCCAGACGCCGGGGGGCACAAAGACCAGCATCCGGTTGAGGATGGTGGCCGCTATGGCGGCGACAGCGGCGACGATCAACAGCAACAGCAACTTTGGCTTCTTCACAGCGGCGAACAGGGCGGCCAGCCACAGCACGCCCATACAGGCTGCGGAGATCCATAGCGGCGGGCCGAATTCGCCTCCGGTGGCGGCCAGCGGCACCTGCCACCAGGCGAACTCGACATTGGAGTCGAGCGGCGACTCGATGCCGACTAATGCCCTGGTGGGATAGGTCAGCAGCGTGTCCAGCCAAGGACCGATGACCAGTAGCGCCGGGACAGCCAGGACGAAGACGCGCTGCAAAACCACCCTCAGCTTCGGGCGCAGCACAGCCTCAGCCAGGAAGGCGAAACCGGCAAGCGGCCAAGCCAGCGGATACAGCGAGGTGAGCAGCAGCAGCCAGAGCGCCACCGCTCCGGCACCGCGCCAGGTGTCGCGTCCCTCGCGGTGCCACCACAGCACCGAATAGGCGGCAATCGGCAGCAGCAGCGTCCAAACTGCCACAGCGAAACCCGTCGCGTTGAAGCCGCCGCTCAGCATCGGTGCCAAAGCATATGCCCCAGCGGCCAGCCCAGCCAAGGCATTGCTATCGACAAGTTGCCGGGCGAAACGGTACGCGGCCAGCCAAGTCAACGGGACGCAGCCGACGACGACTATGGAGACCAGCCATTCCGGCTGTCCGGCGCTCACCAGGGAGAACAATCCGACGATGCCCTCCCACGGCGGAGTGGCCAGGCCGGAGGTGCCCGGAATCGGCTCCAAGTATTTGCTCACCAGGTCCTGCCAGGACGCGCTGGCTGGCAACATCCGCGCAGCCTGCAACGCGCCTTCTCCGAACAACGTCCGTCCGGCAGCTATCGCTCCGAGCAGGGCGAGCACCAGCCCGACCAGGATCACCGGGACTCGCTGCCGGTCGGAGTCCATAGCGAAATCATCGCCGGTCAACTCGTCTATGGATGCCGCATCCGAGATCCCGGTGAAAGTGTTCAGCCAGTCCGCGACTCTGGCCGCCACCGCATCGACAGCCCGCCGTAGACCAGACCAGGGAGCAGGACGCAAAGCCCGGGTCGCGCTCACCCATTCCCGCTTAGTCTCCAGCGCTTTGACCCGCTGGTAGACGTTCTTGCGCCGCCGTCGTCCCACCAACCAGCGACCCAGGCCAGCGATCTCCTCGCCCGCTGAGAGCATGTCCTTGCCCAACGCGAAACCCAGAGCGGCTAACAGCGTGACCAGGATCAATTTCAGATCGACCAGCCAACGCAGCCCGGCTCTGGCATGAGCGGAAGCCAGCGCCAAGATCCCAGCCCGTTCCGCAGTGGGATCATGCCGCTGATGGACGACAACCTCCGCGTCCGGCTCGACCACCACTTGCGCGCCGATGAGATTCGCCCGCCAGTCGAATTCCAGTCCCCATAGCGCCGGAGTGAGCGAGAGCTCGAATCCGCCCAAGCGCCACCACAGGCTGGACTTCACCAGCATTCCCGCCGCTGGTGCGCCAAGGACTTGCGTCACCCGCAACTGGCCCTGATAGAACTCCCCCGGCTCAGCGAGTGAGCGCAGCCGCCCGAATCCGGAGACGGTCTGGCCATAGCTGTGGATCAGGGTGGCCGGACCCCTCCGGCGTGGCTCGGTGTGGACGGCGGCGACCACATCCACGTCCGGATTCTTCGCCGCCCTGGTGAGCAGGCTGTGCAGCGCGTCCGGCTTCGGCTCACAGGTATTGGGCAGGATCCAGAGCCACTGGGCGTCGTCCGGCAAATCCTCGGGAAGCACTAACTGGCTGGGCTGGACAGAACTCTTCGCCACCGCCGCCAGACAGCGCTCAGTGTCTTCGGCCGACCCGAGTTCATAAACTACAGCGACGACCTCATAGGAGCCGATATCGAGTTGGATGTCAGCCGGGCCATCGTCCAGCCAAGACCACTCTTGCAGAAAATCCGGGGAAGTCGCGTTCACCATAGCCTATCGAGCAGTTGTTGAGTCTGATCACATTAGACACCAAGCCTACTCTGGGGCAAGTGGGTTAACTCAAGCGCGTTTTTTCAGCTTCCGGCGCTCCCGCTCAGAAAGGCCACCCCAGATGCCGAAACGCTCGTCATTCGAGAGCGCGTACTCCAGGCATTCGGCACGAACCTCGCAGGACTGGCAGACCCGCTTGGCCTCTCTGGTCGAACCGCCCTTCTCCGGGAAAAAAGCCTCC
>JAISCH010000010.1 GCA_031265725.1 Propionibacteriaceae bacterium | reverse complement strand
AGCGCTTCCGGCAAACCGACCAAGACATTGCGCCCACTGGCCTTGGCCATACCTATCACCAGAACGTCAACCTCGTTGTCGATAGTCGTGCCGATACTGGTGTCGGGCAATGATAATTCCACCGCAGTCCTCCCTGTGTGACATGCCAAATCTATCGCGCATCTCCCCTTATCGCTTTATGCGGCACGATCCTTGAACCGCCAGTTTAAATATTGGCCTGCTGGGCTGGGTCGGCCGGGCTGGCGGTGGTGGTGGCCGAAGCGGTTGGGAACTGGCCGGGCAAACCGTAATTCAGTTCACTTAAGTCTTAGTACACTTGACGGTGGTTAAAAGGAGGGTGTGCGAATGCCAGAATTGCTCAAGTCGCCGCTGTACGAACGCCAGGTGGCCCTGGGTGCCCGTTTCGCTGAATTCGGCGGGTGGTCGATGCCGTTGCAGTATTCCGGAATCGTCGCCGAGCATCGGTCCTGCCGGGAATCGGTGGCGATATTCGACGTCAGCCATTTGGGCAAGGTGAGCGTCAAAGGGCCCGCAGCGGTGGATTTCCTCAATGCCTGCCTGAGCAACGACCTCAACCGGATTGCGGCTGGCAAGGCGCAATACACCCTGGCCTGCAATGAGTCCGGCGGCGTGGTGGACGATCTGATCGCCTACCGGATCAGTGACGATGACGTCTTCCTCATTCCGAACGCCTCCAATACTGCGAGCGTCGTTGAGTTATTGCTGGCTGCTGCCCCGTCCGGAATCGAGATCGAGAACCTGCACCGGGCCTATGCGGTCATCGCGGTGCAGGGCAGATACTCCGACGAGGTGCTGGCCGCGCTGGGACTCCCGGTCGGCCACGACTACATGTCGTTCCAGTTGGCAAAGTTCGGCGGAACTGAGTTGACGGTTTGCCGCACCGGGTACACCGGCGAACGCGGTTACGAATTGGTGGTCTCCAGTGATGCCGCTGGTTTGGTCTGGGATGAGGTGCTGGCCGCTGGCAGCGAATACGACATTGTTCCGGCCGGATTGGGTGCCCGCGACACCTTGCGCACGGAGATGGGCTACCCGTTGCACGGGCACGAATTGACCCCGTCGATCTCTCCCATCGAAGGATCGGTCGCTTGGGCCGTGGGTTGGAAGAAGGATAGGTTCTGGGGATCGGCAGCGCTCAAGGCGGAGCGAGCCAACGGGGCCAAACGCCTGCTGCGCGGATTGTCCGCCATCGGCAAAGGCATCCCCCGCCCTGGCATGAATGTCGTCAGCGCTGAAGGCGAGCCGTTGGGAGTGGTGACTTCCGGGACGTTCTCACCGTCGTTGAACAAGGGGATAGCTCTCGCCCTGTTGGACGCCCCGTGTCCGGCATCCGGCAAGGCCGGGGTGGAAATCCGGGGCCGGGTCGAGGAATTCGAGATCGTGGACACCCCGTTCTTGGCTCCGAACGTCCGGGAGAGTTGATCGTCCGCGCTCGCTCGCCTACGCCTCTTTCCTCCGCCTTGCCAGCGCACCACACCCGCCGCTCGCAAAACCCGCAACCTATTGGCGCGACCTCTTAGGCAAACATTCCGGGTGACAGGTTAGGATAGGTCGGTCACTAGCGAAGAGGTGAGTGCCCGTGGGTTTGTTCAAGCCCTACAAACGTGAGGAATCGGCCAAGTCCGATCCGGAGCCGACGACGAAGACGGCCAATAAGAAGAAGACGGTGCCGACACCCACCCGGAGGGCGGCGGAACAGGCGCGCAGGGAAAGGCTCAACCCAGCGTTGAACCCGAAACAGGCCAAGGCTAGAGAGCGCGAATTGCGGACGGAAAAGCGTACCGAGGCGATGGTCAAGGTGGACGCGGAGCCGAGGCGGGTGCTCTTGCGCGACTACATTGACGCCCGGCGTAGCATCTCGCAATGGGCGATGCCGATCATCATGGTGAGCTTGGCGGTGTCAATGTTCACTGCGAACTGGGGGCAGGCCGCCATGACTGCGAGCATGTACGTCACTTGGGCATTGTTCCTCATCATCGGCGTTGACATTTTCCTGACTTGGCGGGGCTATAAAAAGTTGTTTGCCGAGCGTTTGCCCAATGAGACCACAAAGGGGCTGCTCTCCTTTGCGATAAACCGGTCGATCAATATCAGGCGGATCAGGATGCCGAAGCCGCGAGTGAAGCCTGGGGATAAAATCTAAAGACTGCTTTCGCGTCCCAGGCTTGAGCCGTCGACTCGACCGAGGCTGGTGCGCTGGCGACCGAAATTTCCGCATCGTCAGGAGGCTGGATGCTTTATTGGATCACCGATCCGGAGCTTGACTCGGCCCGGCAGGAAGAATTCAGCCTCGACCTGGGTTTCCCTGACCAATCCAGCGCCGAGGAGTGGCTGGGGGAGTTCTATCAAGACTTGCTGGCCGCTGGGGTCAGCGCGGTCAGCCTGACCGATGGCGACCAGATCGTCTTCGGGCCGATGGCCCTGGAGGAATGAGTGCAAATCTCATGCCTGTCTGAGTCTGGTCTGCCGCAGTTCGTTTTCGGACCGATAGTTTTGGAGGAATGAATGGGTCGGGCGCTCATTCTCAGTTCTGCTATCGGCCCGCTGTCCGCCGCCAGCGCCACCAATGCGTTAGCCGAAGGCTGGTCCGAACGCTGGCAGGTAGCCGTCCTCCCAACTGTCGCCGCAGCCCAGACCGCCGCCGAGGTGGCAGCCCAATTGCGCGCCGAACCAGCCCTGTCAGCCGCTGACCTAGTGGTAGTCGGCTGTGACTGCTTCGACTTCGCCACCCGAGGCGGCCCCCTAGTCCAAGGCATCGCCGAAGTCTGCCTACAACGCCAACTCCCCTGCCTAGTTTTCGCCCTTGAAGTAAACGTCAGCCTCCGCGAACTCCGCACTTTCGGCCTAGAAGAGGCCCACCGGATCGATCCCGGCCCACTGCCGTCAGCCGTCGTCGCCACCGCCACCCGAATCGCCGCCGGTTGGTCGTCAAGCGGATGACAGAATATTGAATAAAAAAGGCAATGAGATAGCCATTATCAACCCGATTGATTTTGTTCGTGAACTTTCGGACCTCGCCATGCGGTCCTATCTGGACTGATACTACGAATAATTTCGTAGCAAACCGGGGCAGGGCCACTTCGGGGGGCTCTAGTAGGCTTAGGCAACGCATTGACGACTAGGAGGAGCTATGACACTCGATCAACGGGCTGGGACTGGGATGATTCTCACCGAGGCCGCAGCGGTGAAGACGCTGGCGCTGCTGGCCAATGAGGGGGATGACTCGTTGGCATTGCGTATCGCGGTGGCTCCAGGCGGATGCGCTGGTATGCGTTACGAATTGTCCCTGGACGAGCATTCCTTCGACGGGGATGTCAGCGATGAGTTCCACGGAGTGAAGCTGGTCACCGATCAAATGAGCGCCCCCTACCTGTCCGGTGCGACGATCGACTACGTGGACACCATCCAGCAACAAGGCTTCACCATCGACAACCCGAACGCCGAGAACAGTTGCGCCTGCG
>JAISCH010000276.1 GCA_031265725.1 Propionibacteriaceae bacterium | reverse complement strand
CTCACCTCGCGGATGCGGGAGGAATACGTTCACGGCAATCCGGATTACATTGTCGACGGCTTCGCCCACTCCGCGAAAGTCGTGGTCGCAGCCGGGGTCATCATGTTCGCGGTGTTCGTCTTCTTCGTCCCGGCCAGCGGCGGGATGGTCAAGCCCATCGCCTTCTGCTTGGCGGTGGGCGTGGCGCTGGACGCCTTCCTGGTGCGGATGACGCTCGGCCCGGCAGTGATGAAATTGTTGGGCGATTCGGCTTGGTGGCTGCCGAAGTGGCTGGACCGAGTCCTGCCCACCTTGGACGTGGAAGGCGAGGCGGTGAGCAACCAGTTGCGGGTGCGGGCGAGTTTCGGAGACGATCCGGCGTTGGTCTCGGCCCGGGGCCTCACCGCGAAAGTGGGGGGACGCACCCTGTTCGCCGGCTTGGACCTGGAAGTGCCAGCGGGCGGCGTGCTGGTCGTGACCGGCGACGCTGACGCCCGGAAGGCGTTGCTCTACGGGTTGAGCGGGCACGTCCCGCTCAGCGATGGCCAAGCCTGTGTGGACGGTTGCGTGCTGGGCTCGGAATCGGCAGTCATCCGGCGGCACACGTTGCTGCTTGGCCCCAAGGACGAGCTGGGCCGGGCTTTGCCCAGCGCGGCTAGAGTTGTTCTGGTTGACGGAGTGGACAAGCTGAATTCCACCAGTAGGCAGCTATTGCGCGATGCCATCCGAGAACAGTCAACCACTTGGATTCTGGCCGCTTCGCCAGCTTGGAATGCGGATAAATTAGTCAGCGGAGAATACGCCGTTCTGCGCTTGGACGATTACCAACTGGTCGGGTCGGCTATTGGAGGTAGCGATGAATAAACGGAATTGGGCGGGTATCGGCCTGCTCGTATTGATCCCGATCTTAATCACCGGTGGATTCTTCTGGGCGGGCTGGGATTCCAACCAACGGCTCCGCTCCAGTGTGGACGCGGCCATCGTCAATCTTGACGAGCCGGTCACCGTGAATGGCCAGTACATGCCGTTGGGCCGCCAGCTGACTGCCGCATTGGTCGATTCGAGCCGTCCGGAAAACCTGAACTGGAAGCTCGCCAAAGCAGACGACGCTGAAGAGGGGCTGGCCAGCGGGAAATACGCCGCGCGCGTCGTCATCCCCAAGGAATTCTCCGCACTGGCCACCTCGTTCGCCGGGAAGGCCGAGGACGCCGCCAGGGCGACCATTTCTATCGACACTTCCCCTGTTGCCGGGATCGCTGACGCCGAGGTCGGCCGCTTGGTCTCGCTAGCCGCCACCACCACACTCAACAACACCTTGACCAAGGGATATCTGGACCAGCTCTATCTGGGCTTCAACCAGATGAAGGACCAATACCAGCAATTGGCCGATGGCTCGAAGAAATTGGCCGAGGGTTCCACCAAGCTGTCCGATGGCTTGGACGATGCCGCAGACGGTGCCCCGCAGGCTGTCGATGGCGCGGAGCAGTTGGCCAAAGGGGGACGTGAACTGGCGAACGGCCTTGGCCAGATGGCGTCCAAAGTCAAGCCGTTGCCCGCTGGGGCCAAAAAGTTGGCCGAAGGCGCGACTAAATTGGCTGGTGGCGTGACTGGATTGGCTGGTGGCGCGACCGAATTAGCTGCTGGCGTCACTCAATACACCGGGGGCGTCAATCAGATTATCGACACGGTGTTGCCGCTGACTGATTTCTTGCAATACATCGAACCGACAGCCCAGGCAGCGGCTCAGGCGGCTAAAGACCTGAACACCGCAGTGAAGAAATTCCATACCGACATGGCGGATATCGAGAATGACAAAGCGGTGATCGACCAGGCAGTGGCGGTGGCAAAAGCCGCAGCCGCCAAGATACCTTGCCCGCAGAGCATCCAAGATGCCGGGTTGTGTGACGACTTCAAGCAGGCTGTCGTCGACGGTGCCGGAGCGGCGGCCAAGCAGGGCGTGATAGCCGGAGGGCATGAAATCGCCAAGGCTCTGGAAGCCACTGACTCGAAGGGGCGCTCGGTGTTGAGCGTGGCGCAGCAGATCGAGGATCAGGCGGCCACCTTGCCCGCAGCGGCCAAAAAACTAACCGCCGAACTCGAAGCGATGATCAAGCCGATCACGGACCTTCGCAAAGCCGGGGATGATTTGGCTGACGGCGCGTCGAAGTTGGCTGATGGCACGACGGCTTTGACAGGCGGCGCATCGGAACTGGCCGCTGGCGTCAATAAATTCGCCGCCGGGATTCCCGCGTTGACCAAAGGGATAAAGCAGTCGGCCACCGGAGCGGACAAATTGGCCGATGGCATAGAAGAATACGCTGCCGGGATCAGCCCATTGGCCAACGGGCTGCCGAAACTGGCCAGCGGCAGCGCCGAGCTAACCGATGGCCTGCAGCAGATGGCTGACGGGATCGCCACCGGCCAGGACGAGATACCCTCCTATTCCGAGACTGACCGGGAGGCGCTGTCCGCAGCGGTCGCCGGGCCGGTCTCGACCGATGGCATGGACGCGCTGGCCGTGGCCAACCTGGGCTGGGGCAGTGTGCTGCTGGTGCTCGCGCTCTGGCTCGGCGCGCTGGCTTGCAACACTGTGCTCCGCCGGAATCGGCAGCTCATGCTGAATTCCAATGCGTCGAGCCTGGTGCTGATCTGGCAGTTGTTGCGGCCGATGCTGACAATCATGGCGGTGCAGACCCTGGTCTTGGTGGTTGTCGCCCAAGCCACGATGAGGTTGCCGCTCAACGAATTCGCGCTGCTGACCGGGCTGCTCTTCATCGCCGGGATCAGTTTCACCCTGATCAACTATGCGTTGGCGAGTTGGCTGGGCAATCTCGGCCGTTTGTTGTCCCTGATTTGCGCAGTATTTTTCGCCACCGTGGCATTGACCAACGCTCTGCCGGAATTCTTTGTCGACATCCGAGGCGCGCTCCCGCTCACTCCAGTGCTGCAAGGGGTGAGGGGGATCATCACCGGGGCCAGTGGCGTCGATCTCAGCTTCGCCGCCACGATGGCCTGGGTAGCTTTCGCCGGAGTGGCAAGTTTTGTGTTCATCCTGAAGTCGCGGGCAACAACCTTGGAACGTCTGTTGGCTAGACCCTAGGGTTGCTGACATTTTGCCGAATGGGTTAGGTCTGGTTTCGTTAGTCGGCAAAGTGTCCGACTCCAGGGCGGCTTCACCGTGGCCTGCCCAGGCTCAGCTCAGCTCGTAGCTCTCTTTGC
>JAISCH010000241.1 GCA_031265725.1 Propionibacteriaceae bacterium | reverse complement strand
ACCTCGAATGGCATCAAGGCGAAGGGTACCGAGAGCAGCGCGGCAAAAGGCGGATAAATCCAGGGCAAGCCTTCGCTCACATGGAAAAAGTCTTGTCCGGCGAGGACCATCGTGCCAGTGCGCTGATAAACCTGCAGATCGATCATCCCAGGACGCCAAGGCCAGGGGTTAGTTCCATAGATCAGGGTGCCAGCGACCAGCATCGCCGCCAGCAACGGTGGCAAGCTGATCAATACGATGCGTCCCAGTTTCTTCAAATTCACTCTAAACCCCGTTTCACCAACCCCAAAATCATAGTGCCTCGGTCTGAGCTACTTCGTGCTGATCGTATTCTCGATGCTGTTGGGAACGTCGCCACATGAGATGCTTGGGGACGTGATATCGGATTGGTTGGTTCCGCTTTATCAGCGGCTTCGTCCGCTGATGCCCGCCGATGTGATTCAGGAGGGCGATCTGCTGGCTGAGCATGATCCTGCAGAGCTAGCAGTGCTTTGCATACTGTACGGTGTTGAGCATCAGCTACTAACAGCAGATGATCGCGCCCAGGCTGTTGCCTGGGTCGAATCAGGTAATGGCATATCGTTCCGTAAACTGCGCGACCAACTTCTGAGCGCGCTTGGGTCAGTGCCTGTCGCTGCTTAGCTAGCCAGCTTTGATAGTTATTAGTGGGCGCGAGTCTTCCGACCGTCGTCACCTCTGGGTTGAGTGATTTTCAGCGGAGTTGCTACCACTTGTTCAACTGGTGATGGCGCGCTGGATGCGCAGCCGGGCGGTACGCCCGAGGCGGACGTCGCCGAATTGGCTGGCGGTGAAGACTCGGGAGTCTTTGTTGCCGTGCTGGATCGCGTTGACCATTTCGCCCAGTTGGGCGACTTGGGCACGGAGGGTGTCGAGCTCGTTCTCCAGGGCGAGGATACGGCGGATGCCTTCCAGGTTGATGCCCTCGTCTTGGGACAGTTGTTGCACGTGGCGCAGCCTCGCCACATCGCGCAAAGAGTAACGACGGCCCCGGCCACGGGCGCGGCGCGGGACGACTAATCCGAGCCGGTCGTAGCCGCGCAAGGTCTGCGGGTGCATTCCAGCCAGTTGTGCGGCCACCGAGACCACGAAAAGTGGCGCGTCTGGGTCGAGCTGGGCGGGCAGGTTAGTCATCGCCCGGCCCATCGAACAGCTTCGCCCTGGGGTCCAGGCTTTCCAGCTTGGCGTATTCAGCCAGTTGTTGCCGCGCCTCGTCACTCAGTTTCTTCGGCACTTCGATGGCCACACTGACCAGCAGGTCCGGGTCGCCCTCGTTCCGGCCCCGGACGCGGAAAGTCTGGCCGTTCCCAGTGCCAGCCGGAATGCGCAACCTCACCTTGCCCCCGCCCAGGGTGGGCACTTCGATTTCGGTGCCCAATGCCGCCTCGGCGAAAGTCACCGGCACGCTCAGGGTTATGCTCTTGCCCTTGCGCCCGAACAGCCGGTGCGGCGTGACGCTGATCGTGACGAACATGTCCCCGTCCGGGCCGCCATCAGCCCCTGGTTGGCCCTTGCCTTTGAGCTTGATCCGTTGGCCGTCCTTGACCCCAGCCGGGACGCGGGTTTGCACATTCCCGGAGAGGCCGGGCACGGTGAGCGTCATGCCATGCAGAGCGTCGGTGAAGCTGATCGCGGCACGGGTCTCGACATCGCCGCCGCGCCGGGGACGCCGGAAGTCGGCCTGTTGCCCGAATCCAGAAAATCCACCGCCGCCGCCGAAAAGGCCGCCGAGCAAATCGGAGATATTGTGGCCGCCCAAGATGTCGTTCATGTCGGGGCCTCGGCCACCCGGACCGGCGGTGAAGCGATACCCGCTCCCGAACAGGGAACGAGCCTCGTCGTATTCTTTACGATTCTTCTGGTTGCCGATGACTCCGTACGCCTCGGAGATGTTCTTGAATTTCTCCTCAGCCGCCGGATTGTCCTTGTTGGCGTCGGGATGATACTGCTGTGCCAGCTTGCGGAACGATTTCTTGATCTCGTCGTCGCTGGCCTGCTTGGAGACGCCGAGGATTTGGTAATAGTCCTTTTCGAGCCAGTCTTTGGTGCTCAACCGCGTCTCCTTTCTATCGTGGTGGTACTGATCGTGGTCACTCCTCGGGATTGGCTACCCCGACTCGGGCCGGACGCAGCACCCGGTCGTTCAGCTTGACGCCCTTCTGCATGATCGCCGCGACGGTCGGGCCATCGACTTCGCCCGCATAGGGCATCTGCATCAGCGCCTCATGGATCTGTGGATCGAAGGGCTCTCCGACCTCCCCGAAGACCTCCAACCCGAATTTGGCTGAAATCTTCTCCAATTCATCCGCTACCAGCCGGAAGCCACCCACCAATTCCTCGTGCTCGCGGGCGGCTTCGATGGAATCCAGCACCGGCAGCAAGTCGAGGATCACAGTCTCGATGCCGGACTGCCTGGCCAGCGTCCGGTCGCGGTCCACCCGTCGCTTGTAATTCGTGTACTCGGCTTGCAAGCGTTGCAGATCGGCGGTGCGCTCGTCGATTATGGCTTGCAGACTGGGTTCGGGCTGCTCAGCCTCCGCCGACGGTTGCCCGGCCTCAACTGGCGGTTGTCCGGCCTCGGCTGATCCGAATTCGGCGGCGACCTTGCTGGCGAGAGCGTCCAATTCCTCCAGCAATTCCGGGCTGAGCGCAGCGTCTGGCTCGCCGCCTGCTACTGGCTCAGTCCCGGGTTGCTCGTCGGGTTCAGTCGTGAAGTCCGCACTCACTTGGCGTCGCCCTCGTCATCCACGATTTCCGCGTCGATCACGTCGTCGTCGCCAGCGGTGGGCTGAGATTGCGAAGCGTCGGAAGCGTCGGACGCATTGGCTTGGGCAGCCTGCGCCGCCGCGTACATGGCCTGTCCCATTGCCGACGCCTTGGTGTTCAAGTCTTCGAGGGCGGCCTTCACCGCGTCGTTGTCATCACCGGCCAAGGCTTCCTTCAGCTTCGCAACCGCCTCAGTCACCGGTGCTTTCACATCGTCGGGCAACTGCTCGGCATTCTCGGAGAGCAATTTCTCGGTACGGAAGACGAGCGCGTCGGCTTCGTTGCGCAATTCCACCGCCTC
>JAISCH010000193.1 GCA_031265725.1 Propionibacteriaceae bacterium | reverse complement strand
CGGGCAGTTGGCCACTGTCACTGACGCCCGCGGTTTGACACTTCGCTACTCCTACGACAACCTGGGACGCTTGGTGAAGACCACCAATGCTGACGGGAATCCATTGCTGTCGAACACCTGGGATACCGTTCAGCAGGGCCAGCTCAGCAAGGCGGTCAAATGGGTCGATGGGAAGGAATTCATTGACCGGACGGACGCCTATGACACCGCTGGCAGACCGACTCAGCAAACCACTGTCGTTCCGGAAATCCCTGGTCTAGTCAGCGCGGCAATCGCTGGGGAGTACGTGGTGGAGACCAGCTACAACCCAGACGGCAGCGTGAAAACCAGGACGCTGCCCGCCGCTGGTCAGTTGAGTCCGGAAACACTCTCCTACACCTACACCGATGCGGGTCTATCGAAGACTTTGACCGGGAAAATCGGCACAACCTCAGCGAGTCTGGTCCAGAACACTTATTATGACGAATTGGGTGAAACAGCCGGGTTCATGGGCGGGACTGTCACTGGCAAGTCGGTACTGGTCACGTTCAGCCGTGAGCAGTCCACCAGGCGCGTCATTCATACTTCGCTGGGAAGACAGGTTAAACCCGGAGGGGACCAGACTCAGGAAATCCGCTGGGACAATGCCGGGAACATGACCCAGATTCTGACCCAACCCACCGAAGGCCAAGTAGACAACCAATGCTTCGCTTACGATGCGCTGCGTCAACTCACCGAGGCCTGGACTCCGGCCGGGGAGACTTGCGATCCGGCCACTAGGACACAAGCTGATCTGGCTGGGCCAGCCCCGTACTGGACCACCTGGCAGAACGACGTTGTGGGCAGAACCAGCCAAAGAATCGACCGGACCAAAACCACGTCGGCAACGACTGCGTTCTCCTATCCCGGTGACGCTGTGGCCCAGCCCCACTTCATCACCCAGGCTGTGACCACCGGCTCGGACGGCACGACAGCAACCAAGACCTACGCCACCGACGCGGCTGGGAACACCACGTCAAGGCCAGGGCCAAGCGGACAGACCCAGACTCTGGAATGGGACCAGCTCGGAGACCTAACCAAAGTCAGCGAAAACGGGAGTCAAACCGCCCGGATGGTGTACGCCGCTGACGGCACGCGCGTCATCCGGCAAGAAGGCGGCAAAACCACTCTTTATGTCGGCGGAGCCGAAATCAGCCAAACCAGTGCTGGCGCGGCCTCTGCAGTGCGCTATTACAGCCTTGCCGGACTGGTTGTGGCGCTGCGGACCGGGGATAATCCCGAACAAACCATCACTCTGGTCCCCGACTTCCAAAACACAGTCCTGCACCAGATCGACAACGCGACCGGAGAATTGCGAACCATCAGGCAAACCCCTTCCGGAGACAGCAGAGGCCAGACCCCCGACGGATGGGTCGGGGAACGCGGTTTTGTCGGCGGCGACAAAGACTCCACCGGCCTGACCCGCATCGGAGTCAGCTACTACGACCCCACCCTGGGCAGATTCATCACCCCCACCCCAGCGTTGAACCCAGATGACCCGCTGAGTTGGAACACCTATGCTCCCGTCAACACAACCGGGAGAGTCATCCGCTGAACAACCTCTATGTGGCTACTCGGATTGCCGCATAAGTTCGTCCAGCGCAGAGTGTAAAGTGAACACCGTGAGTAGAACGGTTGAAATGAACGGCGATACTCTGCTCTTTGCGGTGTTCTGCATCGAGGGGGTCGCGGAACGCTTAGACATGGACGGCACCGAGGTATACAAATTACTCACCGGCAAGGGCGACATCCTTGACACTTACATCCTCGAATACTACGACACTCTGCACACGCAGGGCAGGGAATATATTGTCGATGAGTTAGTGGACCTGATGAAAAAAGAGGATTTGATTCAATGATTCTCTATCATGGCTCATATATTGAAGTGACAGAACCGGACTATTGGAAAGGCCGCGCGAGACTCGATTTGATTATCGGGAGTGTGGCTAACGATCTGGTGTTTGATGAGCTGGAAGCTTATTTCAACGGCTACTCTGACAAGTCGACAGCTATTGAGAAGTTGCGCTACGAGGAACCTAACCTGCAATACTGCTTTGCGAACCAAAAGACGATAGATGAGTATCTGATATTCACCGGAAGTGAGGTGTTGTCATGATTGCCAACAGATATCTTCTCCGACACAAATATGTCCGTGTGATACAACAATTTGCGGCGCAAGCAGGCATGTCTCTGCGGGAGGCGTTGGAGCGTTTCTATCTGTCTGCGACACACGATGAGATGGAGCATGGCATATCCGACATGCATTGCCGGAGCGACGGGTATCTCGCGGAGGAGCTTCTACTTGAGCTGAATCAGACTGGGGACAGGTGAAGCCAGCCCATACGAACTCAGAATTCCACTAATTCGTAATCCTGGGTGCCTAGGCCTAAGCCTTCGGCGTAGTCGAGCAGGTATTGGGCGTTCAGGCCTTCGATGCGTTCGACTAGCTTGGTCGAGTCCTGGGCCTCGGCGGCGGCGTTTACTAGGTCAACGCTGGCGCGGTCCAGGGCCACCGGGTCCAAAGAGGCCAGAATGCCGATGTCATCGAGTTCGGCGGGCGGGGCGCTGGCGTCGCAGTCGCAACTTGTGGACAGCTTGTTCAGCACATTCACATAGGCGACGTTATCGCCGACTTTCTCCATGACCGCCTTGGCGTATTCCACCACCCGCTCGAAGAAGGGCTCTCCGTTATAGCTGAACCCTTTGCCGTGGATATCGGCCTTGCCCTCGGACGAGGCCATGCCGACCGCGATATTTTTGAACGAGCCGCCGAAACCTGCCATGCCGTGCCCCTTGAAGTGGGCTATCGAGAGCAGCGAGTCGTAGTTGTTCAGATGCGCGCCGATCATCGCCTCTTGCACATGCTTGCCGCCGGACACCGGCAGCATCGCGTGTCCGTCCGCGTCGAGAACGTCCACTGGGGCGTAGGTGTAGCCGTGCTCCGCAGCGGTCTTCAGATGCCCCTCGGTGGTGGAACGGCTGCCGCCATAGGCGGTGTTGCTGTCGGTGAAACTGCCTCCGGTCGCCGCCACCACTTCGCGCAGCAATTCCGGATCAAGGTAATTCGTGTTGCCAGACTCTCCCATGTGCAATTTGATGGCGACCTTGCCGCCGAGTTCGCGTCCCAGCACCCGGTAAGCCGCCAGCAACGACGCCGCGCTGATCTCCTTGGTGTAGTAAACAGTTGCTTTCTTACTGGTCATTCTCACCGTCTCCTTGTCAAGAGGGAATTGAGTTGTTCGGTTGTCGCGCATCCGGTGGGGACGGCTGCGCTCGGGTTGGAAGTGAAGCGAGGAAATTCTCGATCCGGGCCAACGCCTCCAGTGGGTCATCGGTGTCCGCAGTGGCCAATTCCATCGGGCAGAGGCCATCACGGTCCCGGTTCAGGATATTGGCGACTTGGCTGCCCACCTGAACCGGGATATTTGCTGCGGAGAGCGTCGCCACCCCCGCGTCACTGGCCAACTGGGCGTATAGCTGGTCGATGCCAACTGCCCGGTAGAGCAGTGCGGCCGCCTTGCCGACCACTTTGTCCGCAGCGCTGAAGCCGGTGAATTCCTTTCCCGACTTCAATAATTTGACGAGTTCGCGCAAGCCCCGGCTGTCCCAGGCCACGATCTCGTCCCCACGACAGAGCACGCCGGTATGACTGCCGGTATCGAGCAGTTTCCGGGCCTTTGCCAAGTCTGTGGACATGTTTGAAATTGGGGTCGGCTACCGTGCGGCGGATTTGGTCATTCTGCCGATCAGCATGACGATCAACGGCACCGCCACCAGCAAGACCAACAGTCCCGGCCAACCGGAGACGACTGCGTCCCACACTGAGACCGCCGAGCCGCCAGTGATTGCCACCACGGCCAAACGCGCCAGCCAACCGGCGACCACTGCCGCCACGCAATTCGCCGCCAGCGGAACTTTGGTCTTCGCCAGCAAACCGGCCACTGCGGCCAGCACGACCAACTGGGTGGTGATCGGCAGCAGCATCGGCAGGGCGGGCATCCCGGAAAGCGCGAAGGCCAGCAACGGGCTGAGCAGGCCAGCGGCCACGCCAGCCAGCGGTCCAGCCAGCAGAGCGACCAGCAGCACCGGCCAGAACATCGGCAGCAACGACTGTCCCACGGCTGGTCCGACGCCGGTCGCCACTCCCAAAGCGTGCAACGCCTGCGGAAGCGCAATGGCGGTCGCCACGGCTAGTACGGTGGCTATCGACTTCCCCCGGATGCTCGCCACGGGGGTGCTGATAGTGAAAACTGCGGACATGTTTCCTCCTGTCTGATAAGGCACATTTTGCACCCGATTTTGTCGGGAAGATATAGAGTCTCACTAGTTTTTATCGTCGGCACGGTCAGATTTAACAAATGCTCAATATTCCACACTCGCCCATTCCGCGTGCTGAGGCCAGCACCTTGCTGGCCTTCGTGCTCGGGATCGAGCCGAAGGAATTGCTCACAGCCGTGCCGCCCAGCCCCGACCAGGAACGGCGCTACCAGTCCCTGCTGGTCCGGCGGGCGGCGGGGGAGCCGTTGCAATATCTGACCGGCAAGGCCTATTTCCGGACAGTCGCGGTCGAAGTCGGCCCGGGTGTGTTCATTCCGCGTCCGGAGACCGAGGTGATGACTGGCTGGGCTGTCGAATGGCTGGGCTCCAGCCCTGGGACGGTGGTCGAATTGTGCGTCGGATCGGGGGCGGTCTCGTTGGCTGTCGCCACTGAGCTTCCCGGACTGCGCCAATACGCGGTCGAAATCGATCCGGTGGCTTTCTCCTGGGCCGAACGAAATCTGGCCCAGACCCAAGTGCTGCTCCGGCTGGGCGACATGGCCACCTCCTTCCCCGAATTGGACCAACAGGCAGACCTGGTGATCGCCAATCCTCCCTACGTCCCGGAGGACGAACTCGGCCTGGTCGGCAAAGATGTCTTGGAGCACGAGCCAGCCCTAGCCGTCTTCTCCGGTCCGGACGGGCTGGACGCCGTCCAAACGGTGATCGCGGTGGCTGCCCGGCTGCTCAGGCCCGCTGGGGCACTCTGTTTCGAGCATGCCGAGAGCAACGCGGCTGCGGCCGCCGAGTTGGTGCGGGCGTCGGGGGCGTTCACCCAGGTGCAGACCCACCCCGACCTCACCCGGCGTCCGCGCTTCACCACCGCTGTCCGAGGCCCGGTCCTATAACCGCTAAACCGGCTGTGCCGCCCGTGATCTCGGGTGGTCGCGCAGAATGAAGGTGCCAGGACGCCGGGACAAGTGCGAAGATTGATTCCATGCCACGAACCGCTGACGCCATGAACGAGCCGCAGGCAGCCATCCAGGCGGCGGTCACGGTGATTCGCGCCGGAGGCCGTATAGTGCTGCCGACCGACACCGTTTACGGGATCGGTGCCGATCCTTTCCAGCCCGCCGCCGTGCAAGCCCTGCTCGACGCCAAGGGCCGGGGCCGGGACATGCCCCCACCAGTGCTGGTGGCCGACGCCGGAGCACTTTTCGCGCTGACTGAGGAAGTGACCCCGGAAGCGGAAGCGCTCGCTGAGGCGTTCTGGCCGGGCGCGTTGACCTTGGTGATGAATGCCAGCCCCAGCCTGCGGATGGATTTGGGGGACCGGGGAGCCACTATCGCCGTCCGAGTGCCCGACCATCCCTTCGCCCTCGATCTGCTCAGGATCACCGGACCCTTGGCGGTCAGCTCGGCGAATCTCGCCGGACAGCCCGCCGCGACGGACATCGAGCTGGCCATTGAACAGCTCGGGGAACGAGTAGACCTCTACCTCGACTTCGGCCCCACCCCTGGCGCTGAGCCGTCCACTATCGTCGACCTCACTGGCAGCCTGCCGAGAATCCTTCGGCTGGGAGTGCTGGAGGCCGAGGATTTGGCCGAAGTCGTGAGTTTCGATGGTTGAGTGTGCCCGTGATGAGTAAGCAAGATTCGCACCGTCATAACCGGCGAATCAGCTTGCATTCCATCCGGGCCAGGAAATTGCTCTACGCCGGGTTGGCTGGTGGCCACATCAGCGGAATTCTCTGCGTCGGAGTCTTCGGAATCTGGCTGGGTGCCCCCGGAGGCGTCTCAGCGGCCATCTCCGCCGCCATCGCCCTGGTCTTCTTCACTATCGGCCAAGCGGTGCAAATCATCGTCGCTGACGCTCATCCTAGGGTTGTTTTGATCGCTTCAGTGTCCAGTTACATCGGCCGAGTGAGCGTGATGGGCCTGGTCTTGCTGCTGGCGTTGAACAATCTTGGCTCGCTGTCCTTCATGCGTCCGGTCGCGGTGGTGGTGACAGTCTTCACCGTCGTGGTCGGCTGGCTGGGCACAGAATTCTGGGTTTACTCGAAGTTGCGCATACCATCTTTCGATCCTCCGCAAGCATCGGACATCACGAATGGGTAACCCTTTGCGTGTTAGGCGCGGCGAAGATGACCGCAATACTGATAAAGTCCCGCTCAGGTTAGGAAGTACGGACAGACGCAGTGATGCGTCAGGCAGGAGCAGCGATGCATCCACTTCGTGGATTGCTTGTCCCACTTGAGGGTGGGGGGGAATTCGTCCCACCGAACACTTATAGCTTCAATTCACGGCCGCTCTTCCCCAGTGCCGGATGGGAGGAGTGCCATCCGCATGAGGGCGCGGCTCCGGCCAGTTGCGCCGATTTCGTCCCCACCTGGACGGACGCCTGGCTCACCAACCATGTCTGCCAGGCGGCCATAGCCGCGCTGGTCGTTATCGGTTTCTGGCTCTGGGTCGCCCGGAATCAGCGGATCGTCCCAGGGAAGCGCCAGTTCATCGGTGAGTGGCTGTACGACTTCATCCGCAACGGGATCGCCCGCGACGTGCTCGGCGAAGAGTACCGGAAGTACCTGCCCTACCTGGTGGCGCTGTTCACCTTCATCCTGGTCAACAACCTGTTCGGTGAATTCTTCCTCTTCATGTTCCCGACTTTCTCCAAGATCGGCTTCCCCTATGGCTTGGCGATCATGACCTTCCTGCTCTACAACGCGGCGGGTATCCGCAAGTACGGTTTCGGGACTTACTTCAAGAAGATGGTGTTGCCACCCGGAGTGCCGTGGTACGTCACCTGGTTGATAATCCCGCTGGAATTCCTCTCCAATTTCATCGTCCGCCCATTCACCCTGGCGCTGCGTCTCTTCGCCAACCTCTTCGCCGGGCACTTGGTGATCTTGGTCTTCGTGCTGGGTGGTGCCTGGCTGCTCGAACAGAAGGACAGCCTTTTCTACAACTTCTCCGGTGGTGTGTCGATAGCGTTCAGCTTCGCCATCTTCGCCCTGGAGATTTTTATCGGGGCCTTGCAGGCCTATATCTTTACTGTGCTGACCGCCCAATACGTTCATTCGGCGATAGCTGAGGAACACTGACAACACTGATTTGAATAAAACCGAGAAAACCGTCCGAAAGGAAAACAAATGCTAACCATCTTGGAAGGGATCAACGGCTCGATCAATATGATCGGATACGCCTTGGCCACGCTCGGCCCAGCCCTCGGTGTGGCTTGGATCTTCTCCTCTGTCATCAACGGCACCGCCCGGCAGCCGGAAGCGCGGGGTGCCATGATGGGCACAGCGATGATCGGCTTCGCCGTGGTTGAGGCCCTGGCCATCATCGGCATCGCCTTGGCCTTCGTCTTGTCGTGAGCCCTGCCATGTTGCCTTTGGAAGGTCTTGGACCGCTGCTGCCTGAGCATCTGTCCGAACTGTTCGTCGGCATCGCCCTGTTCGCTATCATCTGGTTCGTTGTGGCGAAGAAGATCGTGCCACTGTTCGAGAAGACCTACGCCGAGCGTACTGCCGCTATCAGCGGCGGGTTGGAGAAGGCTGAGGCTGCGCAACGGGAGGCGAGCGCCGCGCTGGAGGAGTACAAGGCTCAACTGGCTGACGCGCGGGCCGAGGCGGCGAAGATTCGTGACGACGCCCGGACGCAGGCGGCTGAGTTGGCGGCGGAGATCAAGCAGCAGGCCACCGATGAGGCGGCCCGGCTGGTGGAGACCGCGAGAGTCCAGCTCGAAGCCGAACGAAGTGCGGTGGTGCGTTCGCTGCGCAGTGAGATCGGCGGCTTGGCGACCGAATTGGCCGGCAAGATCGTCGGCGAGTCACTGGCGGACGATGAGCGCTCCCGGCGCAGTGTGGAACGCTTCTTGGACGAGTTGGAATCCCAGAGCGCTCCGGCGAAGTGATTGAGGCCAGATGAACACCGCAGCAATCGCCCGTCAGTCCCAACTCGATCAGGTGACGGATGGGCTGCAACCCTCAGCCGCGTTGGCCGATGAGCTATTCGCCGTGGTCGCGCTGCTGGAGGGCCAACCCGGTTTGCGCAACGCGCTGTCCGATCCGACGGCTTCTGAGGCGGCCAGGGAACAGCTCGCTGCCGCCCTCTTCGGGAGCCGGGTCTCGGCTGACGCCGCGCGGGTAGTGTCGGCGGCCGCCACCCAGCATTGGAATAGCGCGCTCGACCTGGTCGCCGCGCTGGACCGGCAAGGCAATCGGGTGCTGATCGCGTTGGCCCAGTTGAATGGCGAGTTGGACCAGGTGGAGGACGAGCTATTTCGTTTCTCCCGGGTGGTCGCCGCCAACCCGGCGCTGCAGGCCGCGATAGATGATCGCGGGGCCGAGTTGGCCAGACGCCAGCAGCTTGTCAGCGACCTGCTGTCCGGCAAGGCCAATCCGGTGACGCTGACCTTGGCCTCGCGCGCCGTCGAAGGCCGCAAGCGCACCTTCGAGTTGACCCTCGACGAGTTGCTGCGGCTCGCCGCCCAAGCCCGGAACCGGGCGGTGGCTGTCGTCACAGTGGCCAGGCCGTTGACTCCCGAGCAGGCCGGACGGCTCAGCAAGGCGCTGGCGGCCCAAGTCGGGCGGGCAGTGAGCTTACAGGTGAACGTGGACCCGGCAGTCCTGGGCGGCGTGCAGGTGCGCGTCGGTGACGAGGATATTGACGGCACCGTCTTCGGACGGCTGGCCGCAGCTAAGAAACAACTTAACTAATCGGTAAAGAGAGTAAGGCGAGCCAATGACGGAACTGACCATCCGCCCTGACGAGATCAGGGACGCGCTAGACAGGTTCGTGTCCAGCTTCAACCCGGAGACCGCCGCCC
>JAISCH010000189.1 GCA_031265725.1 Propionibacteriaceae bacterium | reverse complement strand
GTCACTGAGAAGGGACCGGCTAGCTTTTTGACGGGCACTGGCAAGCGCATTGGATTTCGGGCTAGGAATCCGCTCAATCAGGCTTTGGCCCAGCAGTCCAACGAGTTGTCAGCGGCGCTGAGCGCACTCGCCGTGCCCAGCCGCCTCGTTGACGATCCGCTGCCGGACACCTTGCTGGGCTGGCTGAAAGCCGACCTGCGCGCCGACGTGCCGCCGTCCAGGCGGGTCCTCGATCCTGAAGACCACTCGGTTAGTGTCCATCTTTCGCACGGACTTGATCGGCAAGTCGAGGTGCTGCGCGACGCGCTGGCGGCGGCGCTGGCGGCCGATCCGACCCTGGAACCCCGCGACATTGCAATCCTCACTCCCGATCCGGAGCGGGTGGCACCGCTGATCACCGCGAATTTCAGCCTGGGTGAGCGCGGCCTGCGCACCCATCCGGCCCACGGCTTCCGGGTGCGATTGGCCGACCGCAACATCTTGCGGACCAATCCGCTGGCCTCGTTGCTGCTCAGGCTGCTCAAACTCCCCGACACCCGGATCGGGGCCTCGGAAATCCTCGATCTGTGCGCCGAGCCAGCCATCGCCCAGCGCTTCGGTTTCGGCCCGGACGAATTGGTCCGGCTGGGCGAATTGGTCCAGCGCGCCGAAATCCGCTGGGGGCTCAACGCGGCGCACCGCTCGCAGTTCGGCTTGGACATCGCCCAGAACACCTGGATCTTCGGCATACAACGTTTGGCCCTCTCGGTGGCGCTGAGCGACCACGACCTCGATTACGTGGGCAATGTCGTCCCGATAGACGATGTTGACTCCTCGGACGTGCCGCTCATCGGGGCGATCAGCGAATTCATCCGCAGGCTGGCCGCCTTCATCGAAATGGTCCGGACCGACGCCGATCCGCAGACCTGGGTCGAGCGTTGCCGCTCAGCACTGGAGTTGGCCGATGCCGATTCGAACCAGTCCCACCAGATTTTCTCCGCCTTGGCCAACCTGGCCGAGGACGCCTCCGGCTTCGCCGAATTGCGATTGAGCCGCAAAGCGGTCATCCGGCTGATCGAGACCGATTTCGCCCGCCGCTCCACTCGTCCGGCCTTCGGCAACGGGTCCGCCATCGTGGCCGGATTGTCGGCGCTGCGCTGGGTCCCCCACCGCGTCATCTGCCTACTCGGCTGGGACGCCACCCGTTACCCGAGGCGCGAGCGTCCAAGCGGTGACGACCTGCTCCGGGACAGCCCAGAGGTCTGCGACCCCGACAGCGTGCTCAACGACCGGCAAGTCCTGGCCGACGCCATCCAAGCCGCTGCCGACTCCCTGATCGTGGTCTGCCAGGGCCGCAGCGAGGTGACGAACCTGCCGGTGGCCCGGTCCGGTCCGATAGCCGATTTGATCGCCGCCCTTGACGACACCGCCCAGACCGACCGGCGAATCCCGGCTGGGCAGGCGGTGACCCAGCAGCATCCGTTGCAACCATTCAGCCCGAAAGCCTATTTGGGCACCGGGCTGGTCAGCTTCGACCGGGCCAGCTTCAACGGAGCCTTGGCCGCCCAACGGGATCACAAAGCTGGTGCGGTAAACCGTTTCGCTGGCAAATTGCCCGACCTTCCCAGCGGCGAGCCGGTCAATCTCGACGAGTTGGTCAATTTCTTCATCCATCCGGTCCGCTATCTCTTCCGTCGCCAGGCCGGTTTCACCCTGAGCGAGCGACCGGCCCTCAGCGACGACATCCCGATCCAACCGGACGCGCTGCAAACCTGGGCATTGGGCCGCCGCTATCTCGACCTGCGGCTCAGTGGGCACTCCCCAGCACAGATCAACGCGGTGCTCTGGCGGACTGGGGCGATCCCGCCGGCGAAGCTGGGCGACGCGCTGCTCACCAAGATCAACGACGACGCCCGCCTGGTGCTGGACCGGATTCCGGCCCTGGCCGACTCTCAGACGCATGACTTCAGCGTCGAATTGGCCGGTAGCACCCTCTTCGGCCAAGTGGTGACCAAGGGCGACACTCTGCTCGCCACCGAATTCTCCAAATTGCAGGCGAAACACCGGCTGGCGGCCTGGGTGCGCTTGCTCGCGCTGAGCGCGGGTGTGGCTGGCGACTGGCAGGCGATGACGGTGACCAAATCCGGAGTCGGACGATTCGCGGCCCCCGGCCAGCAGAAAGCGTTGTCGCTGCTCACAGAATTGGTGGCGATCTACCGCTACGGGGTCTCCCATCCCATCCCAGCCCTGCCCAGGGTCAATGAGTACTGGTCGACGCTGCGCCGGATGGGTCAGGACCCCACCCAGCCACGACATGACTACGCGCTACAGAAGCGCTGGGAGTGGGAGACGGACCCGCATTGGGAGACCTTCTTCAGCTATCCGGGATTGCTCGAATTGCCTGTGCCGGACGATTTCCCCTTGCGGGCAGACGATCACGGCCCATTCCAGGGACTGCTGGCCAGCCTGATCTGGGATCCACTCAACGAGTACGAGGCGGCCTGATGACCACTCCTGACACCGCCTTCGACCTTTGCGGGCCACTGCCCAGAGGCACCTGGTCGCTGGAAGCCTCCGCTGGCACCGGCAAGACGCATACCATTGCGGCGCTGCTGACCCGCTATCTCGCCGAAGGCCTCGCCAATTGGCAGCAATTCGCCGTGGTCACTTTCAGCCGCTCCGCTGCCGGGGAGCTTTCCGGCCGCATCCGGGAGCGGCTGCGCCAAAGTGTCCGGATCTTGCGGGAGACCCTGGCCAGTGGCAAGCCTGCAGGGCTGGACGAGGTTGACGACCTGCTGGCGTCGGCCAGCCCGCAAGAATTGCGAATCCGTTTGGAACGGCTCGAATCGGGTCTGGCCCAGTTGGATTCGTTCCAAATCGGGACGATCCACGAATTCTGCGCGGCGATGCTCACCGAATTGGGCGTCCTCGCCCGAGCCGACGCGAGAGCCACCCTGGTGGAGGACTTCGGCATCCTGCGTGGCCAAGTCGTCCAGGACGTCTATCTGCGCCGCTACGCCACGGCAGCAGAACCGCCGTTCAACTTGGAGACCGCTGACCAGTTGGGCAAAGCGGTGCTGTCAGTCCCAGACGCGCTGATCGTGCCAGCCGACGGGGTTGGCAAGGTCGCTGAGCGCGTCGGGTTCGCCGAAGACGTACGGACGGCGATGAGCGCCCGCAAACGACAGTTGGGCGTCTACGGCCATGACGACCAATTGCTCCGGCTGCGCGACAGTGTGAGCGGAACCGGCGCGGAGTCGGCCCGGAAGAGGCTGCGGGACCGCTACCGGGTAGTCTTCGTGGACGAATTCCAAGACACCGACCCGATCCAGTGGGAGATATTGCGCACCTGCTTCCACGGCCATAGCACCCTGATCCTGATCGGAGACCCGAAACAGGCGATCTACACCTTCCGGGGTGCCGATGTGAGCACTTATCTGGCGGCCACCGGGCAAGCCGACGAACAGCGCAGCCTGCTGGTCAACTACCGCAGCGACCGGCAGATGGTCGAAGGGCTCAACACGATCTTCCACAATGCCCTGCTCGGTGAACGGATCGGGGTCCCAGCGGTGACGACCCGTCAGCAGGAGCCACGGATCACCGGCGTGGCAGCGGCGATCCGGCTGCGCTGTGTGGACAGTGCCAAGCCGCTCGGGATAGCCGCCGCCCGCCAGGCGATAACCGCCGATCTGGTCGCCCAGGTCTCCGCGCTGCTGGCCGACGCGCAGTTGTCGGCAGTTGACGGCTGGCGCGGGCTGCGCGGCAGTGACATCGCCGTGCTGGTCCGCTCGAATTCGAGCGGGCGGCTGATTGCCAAAGCCCTCACCGAAGCCGGTGTCCCAGTGGCCTTCTCCGGGGTCGACTCGGTCTTCG
>JAISCH010000101.1 GCA_031265725.1 Propionibacteriaceae bacterium | reverse complement strand
CGACTTGCTCATCTTCTGGCCGTCCAAGCCGAGCACGTTCGAGGCGTTGGAGAGCGAGAGCAGGGCTTCCGCCGGTCCGAACACCGGACGATCCGGATACGCCCGCCCATAGCGCTCATCGAAACGCCGGGCGATCACCCGGGTCTGTTCCAAGTGCGGCAACTGGTCCTTGCCCACCGGCACCAGATTCGCCTTGCAGAAAAGAATGTCAGCGGCCTGATGGACCGGATAGGTGAGCAGCAGCCCGGACAACGGACGGTCGCCCGACGCCTCCAATTCCGACTTCACCGTCGGGTTGCGCAGCAATTCGGAATGCGTCACCAAAGACAGGAATGGGAGCATGAGCTGGTTCAGCGCGGGCACCATCGAGTGAGTGAAAATGGTCGTCCGCTCCGGATCAAGCCCTATCGCCAGATAGTCGGCCAGCAGGCTCATCACCCGTTCCCGGATCGGCCCGGTGCCGTCCCGGTCGAAGATGACCTGGTAGTCGGCGATCACCACGAAAGTCTTCACCCCGGCGTTTTGCAATTTCACCCGGCTGGCGAGCGAGCCGAAGTAGTGGCCCAGATGCAGATTGCCGGTGGGACGATCCCCAGTGAGCATCCGGAACTTGCCCGGGGTCTCAGCTATCTCTCGTTCAATCTCCGCACTGCGGGCGATGCTTCGTCGCACCGAAGCCGCCGAGGTGGAACTGGCCAATTCTTCCGCTACATCTATTTCACTCATTTTTTCTCCGCTCTGCACGCGGTCTGTGACTTTACCAGAGTGAGCACGCTCAACTGATCCGGGCAAGGATCTCGGTCAACACCGCTGCGGAGGTGGTGTTGCTGCCCAAGTCGTGATCGACCTTGCCGGTGCCATGATAGTCGGACGATCCGGTGGCCAGCAGGCCGACCCGGCCCGCTATCCGGCGCAGCTCCGCCCTGGTCTGGACGCTATGGTCGTGGTGGTCCACCTCGATCCCGTCCAGCCGATGATCGCGGGCCAGCCAGAACAATGCCCGCTCGTCGAGCACCTGCCAACTCTGCCGGCTCCACGGATGGGCTATCACCGCCACCCCACCAGCTTTGTGCACCAAGTCGACCGCCTGCCGCAACGGGGTGTGGAAACGCGGCACGTAGGCAGGACCACCCACGGCCAGGTAGCCGTCGAAGGCAGCGCCCCGATCCGTCACATAGCCATGCTTGATCATCGCGTCGGCGATATGCGGACGGCCCACCGAAGGGCTCTCCCCAACCTCCACTCGCAGGATTTCTGGATCGATGGGCATTCCCAACGCCGCCAGCGCCGCCAACATCTGCGGCGTCCGGTCCGCGCGGCTGCGGCGCAACTGCTCCAACGCCGCCGCCAACCCCGGCTCTTCCGGATCGGCCCCATAGCCAAGCAGATGGACGCTGATGCCGTTCAATTCAGTGGAAATCTCCACCCCGGCCAAGACCTGCACCCCGTACACCGAACCGGCCGCCAGCGCCTCAGCGATCCCAGCGAAAGTGTCGTGGTCGGTCAGCGCTATCGTGGACAGCCCGGCCTGGGCCGCTGCAGCCACCAATTGAGTCGGAGTGTCGGTGCCGTCCGAGACCTCCGAATGGGTGTGCAGGTCTATCCGGTCTCCCGGTTGGGGATGGTGTCCCGCGCTCGCTGTGGCCATATTAGCTCTACTCCGCTCGTAGGATCGCCCTGATCTGGCCCAGGCCGACGCTCATCTTGGCCAAGTCGGTGCTGCCGGAGTTTATCTCCCGCAGCATCACGGCCCGCTCGGCAAGGCCCGGATTCATTGCGATCCAGTCTTCCACCAGGCCCACCGGGTCATCGATCCGCTCGACCCCGATCTCCCCGATGGCCCGCGCCGTCAACTCGGACTGGGCGGCCAGCAATTCGTCGCGCAACGAGGCCCTGGCCATCGCGTCCCAACGCTGCTTGCGCGGCAGGAAATAGACTTGGGCATCCATCAGGTCCAAGCTCAACGCCTCGCACAACTGGGTGTGCACTCTGGCCGCTGCCACCGCATCCACTCCGAGCCTTCTCGCGGTCTGGGCGATTCCGAGGGCGAAGTGGGCATAGCCGAACGCCGACATCTCAGCAGCTAGCTCCGCCGGAGCGCCCTGCTCGATCCAAGCGACCCGTTTGCCTTCGGCGCGCTCAGTCTGGCTCGGATTGAGCAATTCACTCAACTTCGCCCGGATCGCGGCCACCGGCTCAGCGAATTCCGTCACCGCAGCCTTGATATCGAGTGGGGAACGCCGGTTGTGCAGCAGCCAGCGGGTAGCCCGTTCCACGACTCTGCGCAGTTCCAGCCGCAATTCGGTGGCCACGCCTGCATTAAGATCGCTCATCCGGCCCAGCAGCACCTCCGAACGTCCCACCGCATAGATGGAACGCGCCGCGAGTTGGGCGCGCACAATGTCGGCCAGCCCGGCGCCAGTCTCGGTGGACAGCCGGTGGAAAGCGGTCATCCCCTGCGAATCCACAAACCGGTTCACCGCCACCGTGGTGATGATCTCCCGGCCCAGCCGGTGACTGGGGATCAGCGCCGCAAAACGTTCCCGCAGCGGCTTGGGAAAATATTCTGTCAATCGGTCAGCGAGATAGGGATCGTCGGGCAATTCGCTGGCCAGCATCCACTTCTTCAGCGCGATCTTCGTGTAGGCGAGTAGGATCGCCAACTCGGAACGAGTTAGCCCCCTGCCCGCATTCAACCGCTCATTGATCTGAGTACCACTGGGCAATTGCTCAAGTTTGCGATCAAGCAACTTCTCGGATTCCAGCCGCTTGATCCAACCGGCGTGCTCCCCGGCCATATCTCCCGCCCG
>JAISCH010000082.1 GCA_031265725.1 Propionibacteriaceae bacterium | reverse complement strand
GATTCGAAAGGAGTTTTCGCCGCCGTCGACAAAGTGATCGAGATCGGGCTCGACCCACACCGTTTCGCTGAGGATTTGCTCACCCGCTTGCGGGATCTGATCATTGTGGCAGCGGTGCCTGAAGCCATCCACGACCACTTGGTCGACGTGGCCCAAGACCAAGGCGAACGATTGACCAGCCAGGCCCGCTCGCTCGGGCCGGGCGAGTTGACCAGGGCGGCTGAAGTGATCGCCACCGGTCTCACCGAGATGCGGGGTACGACGGCCCCAAGGCTCCATCTCGAATTGATGTGCGCGCGAGTCCTGCTGCCTGGGGCGGATGTCAATGGTCGCGGGATCCACGCCCGTCTTGACCGCTTGGAGCGTCGGCTGAGTATGGCTGAGATGCCGGTTGACGAATCAACGGTGACGCTGCCCAAGCTCACTGCCCCGGTCCGTCAAGCCGCCCCGGCTCTTCCAGACCAGGCGGCAAATGATCTGGCAGTAGCCCCCACCCCGGTCGAGCCCATTCCGTCATCGCCAGTAAAGCCCTCAGCCGATGACGAAGTCCAAGCCATCGCGCCGGTCAGCCAGCCTGTCGCCAGCCAGAGCACCGCTGGTATGGGCACAGCCGATCTGCGTTCGCTCTGGCCGAAGATACTGGACGAGGTCAAAGGGACACGTCGCTTCACTTGGATTCTGCTCAGTCAGAATGCCCAAGTCATCGAAGTGAAGGATGGCGCGCTGACTCTTGGGATGGCCAACGCGGGTGCCCGGGAGTCATTCGCTCGCGGCGGCAGCGTTGACATCCTGAAGCAGGCGATCATCACGACTATCGGTGCCGACCTGCACATTGAGACAGTGTTGATGCCTGCCGCCGAGGCGGAAAAGAAAGCCAACGTACCGCCGCAGGCTCCAGCGCCTGCCCCGGAACCACCTCCTGCGGCGGCTGAGGCCAGGCGTAAGATCCAGCCCACCCGGATGCCGGGTTCTACGGTCGAAGCAGAGCCGACAGCCGAACCGAGCCGGGATGACGAGACGCTGCCAGACACCGAAGACATAGCTGAGTTGCTGAGATCGCAACTGGGCGCGACCCTTATCGAGGCTGCTGACGAAGGAGAGCCATTATGACGATGTTTGACCCAGTTGATTCCGGCCCAAGCGGTTTTGATCCGTCTGCTTTTGATTTTCAAGGGATGCTCGCGCAAGCCCAGTCGTTGCAAAGCCAGTTCGAGCGTGCCCAAGCAGACCTCGCTGCCCGTGACATCACCGGCAGTGCCGGAGGCGGCCTGGTCGAGGCGACGGTGGCGGGGACTGGCGAATTGAAAGCCTTGCGGATAGCGGCTGAAGTCTGTGACCCCAACGACACGGAAACACTCGCCGATTTGATCGTTGCGGCGGTTCGAGACGCCAATTCAAGGGCGGCCGAGGTGGCAAGGGCTACTATGCCGTCGTTGCCTGGTTTTTAGTCGCAAGCGGAAGGTTGTCGGTGTACGAGGGGCCTATCCAGACTCTGATCGACGAGTTGGGACGTCTGCCCGGTGTGGGGCCTAAAGGTGCCCAACGGATCGCTTTCTATATCTTGGAGTCTGACAAAACTGATGTCGAAAGGCTTGCCAACGCCTTGCGTGAAGTGGTCGAGAAAGCGCGTTTCTGCTCGATTTGCTTCAATGTGAGCGAGGACGAGACCTGCCGTATCTGCAGCGATCCCAGACGTGACCGCAGCGCCATCTGCGTGGTGCAGGAGTCCAAGGACGTGATGGCGATCGAACGCACCCGCGAATTCAAAGGTCTCTACCATGTGCTAGGTGGGGCGATCAGCCCGATCGATGGCATCGGTCCGAACGATCTACGCATCCGTGAATTGGTGCAGCGCTTGGCGGATACCGTCGTCAAAGAGGTGATCCTGGCCACTAACCCGAATCTGGAAGGCGATGCCACCGCCGCATATCTGTCCCGGCTGCTCGAACCGTTCGATGTGATCGTCTCACGGCTGGCCAGCGGCCTACCGGTAGGCGGGGATTTGGAATACGCCGATGAAGTCACTCTCGGCCGCGCTTTCGCCGGCCGGCGACGGCTTAACACTGGAGTCACGCATTGACGATAAGGCTCATCTCCACTGATCTCGACAACACCTTGTTGACCAGCACTAAACAGATCACTGATCGTACCTTCGCCGCCATCCATGATGCTCACAATGCCGGATTGGTGATGGTTGTGGCTACCGGCCGGTATTTGGCGTCGCTTCCCGAAGCGTTGCTGGAAACCGAGATCGACTACGGGGTGATCAGCAACGGTTCGCTTGGTTACGATTTCGCCCGGCATGAGGTTTTATTCGTGGAATTGGTCGATCCGAAGACGCAGGCGCAGATTGTGGAGGCTTTGTCAGCGCGCTTCCCTGGTGTCATCTTCGGTGCGACCCGTAACATCAGCGATGTTTTCTGCACAGATCGGTCCTACGTCGACATGATGCCGGAGCGCGAGTGGTTGCATGATCGGCGCAAATTTGTTTTCGCAGATGTGGCGACCATTATCAGTGAGCCAGCCATAAAGCTGATAGCCAGGCACCGGGACATCCACCAAGATGTGTTGTTGGCGTATCTGAATGACTCTGGATTGACCGGGTTCCATGCCTCCACCAGTGGCGCGCCATTTGTGGAGATCGCTGCGGCAGGAGTGACCAAGGCCACTGGATTAGCTCGCATCTGCGACAGGCTCGGCATCCAGCAGAGCGAAGTGATCGCAGTGGGCGATGCGAAAAACGACGTGGAGATGCTGCAATGGGCCGGCATGGGCGTCGCCGTGGAAAACGCCGTTCCAGAAGCCAAGGCAGCAGCCGACCTCTCCATTCCACCCAGTGATGAGGATGGTTGGGCGCGATTCATCGAGCACTGCTTGAGCCAATTCGCGCATTGACCCCCTCTCCTTAGTTGTAGGCGCCTCGCTTCCCACCATCCTCGCTTCTCACCATCCTCGCTTCTCACCATCCTCTTTCTCATCCTCTCCCTTCCCACTCTCCCTCTTCCCGCGCTCCTCCTAAACCTCATCCTTACCCGTCCCTTCTCAACCCTCCCCTTCTCGCGCTCCCCTCCTCACCTTCTCTCTCCGCGAAGCAAATGGGACAAACTCGCACTCAGATCGCGGCACAGCCAGGCAACAAGGCCAATCCGCACACCTTGCTCCGAGTTTGTCCCAGAGTCAGTGGAGGCATTGCGATTGTCACGAGCCACCGACATTCGGAACCACAGCAGCCACCCGCGCACAAGTGCTATCGTTTCTCCCGACAGGGGAGCCTTCAGAGGCTGAGAGTGCGGGTGACCGCAGACCCTC
>JAISCH010000044.1 GCA_031265725.1 Propionibacteriaceae bacterium | reverse complement strand
TGTAGTCGCTTGGGGCGGTGAAGTGGACGATGATGCTGAATATGATGCTGAAGATGAAGGCTACGAATACTACGGTCAGTCCGACGTTCCGGCTGACCTGTCCGATGTGAAAGCTATCGCTGCTGCTGGCAACTATAGTTTGGCATTGAAGAGTGATGGGACTGTTGTCGCCTGGGGTAATGCCTACCCTGTTCCGGCTGAGCTGTCCGATATTACTGCTATCTCCGCTGGAGAATTCCATAGTTTAGCGCTGAAGAACGACGGAACCATTGTCACTTGGGGTGATGACTATAATGTTCCGGCTGGCCTGTCCAATGTGAAAGCTATCGCTGCTGGTGGCGATCATAGTTTGGCATTGAAGAGTGATGGGACTGTTGTCGGTTGGAGTTTCCGTGATGCGGGGCAGACTGATGTTCCGGATGGTTTATCAGGAGTTATCGCTATCGCTGCTAGCGATCATAGTTTGGCGTTGAAGAGTGATGGGACTGTTGTTGCTTGGGGTGGTAACGACTATGGTCAGACTGATGTTCCGGCTGGCCTGTCCGATGTTAAGGCTATCGCTGCTAGCGATCATAATTTGGCGCTGAAGAATGATGGGACTGTTGTTGCTTGGGGTCGGAATGACTATGGTCAGACTGATGTTCCGGCTGGCCTGTCCGATGTTAAGGCTATCGCTGCTAGCGATCATAGTTTGGCGCTGAAAAGTGATGGGACTGTCGTCGCTTGGGGTGACAACAGTTCTGGTCAGATAGCTGTTCCGGTTGGTTTGTCAGGAGTAGTCGCTATTGCCGCTGGTAGTTATCATAGTTTGGCGTTGAAGAGCGATGGGACTGTTGTCGCTTGGGGTGACAAAGAATACGGTCAGTTCGATTTTCTGACTGGTTGGTCCGACGTGAAGGCCATAGCGGCTGCTAGCGGCCACAGTTTGGCAATAAAGAATAATGGGACGGTCTTCACCGTTGATGATGTTCCGGCTGGTTTGTCCAATGTAAAGGCTATCTCTACAGGTTACTTGCATGATCTAGCGTTGAAGAATGACGGGACTGTCGTTGCCTGGGGTGATAACGAATACGGTCAGACTGATGTCCCAACTGGTCTGTCCGGTGTGATTGCTGTAGCTGCGGGGTCCTGGCACAGTTTGGCATTGGTCGCTTAGGCCGTTTTTACTAAGACCTGTCCGCGTTCGGTCACTGCAACGGCTACCTGGTGGACGGTTTTGCCGACAGCTAGATAGGGGACGGCGTAGCCAGGGTCATTGATCTGGCGCAAAGCCTGATCTGCGGCCTCGTCGAGGGCGACCGTGACAGCGGCATCGTCTGCGGCGGTGACATTGACCTGTTTGAACTCGATTACGTAGGTCTGTCCGTTGGGTCGTTCGATCGTGCCAGCAATGCGGCCGCCAGCCACCGAGACCTCACCAATCGCCCGCAATCCGACGAACTGCATGACGGCCAGGAACACAGCATGGTAAAAGCTCCCATGAGCGGCGTCGTGGAGTCGGCGGGGGAGTGCGGCGTACAGCCCGCCCAGAGCTTGCTGCAAGTATTCCGGACGGCCCTCGTCGAGAGCACGACTTACCTGCTGGTAGTAGGAGTCGACACTTGGAGTCGCCTGCGCCAATGCCAGCAAGAAGTCGGCACCAAGCGACGTTGAGACTTCGAGGTTTGGGAAGCCGAGGGTGTACTGCTTGGGCCGGGCCAGCAGGTTGACCTCGGTGACGGTGAGAAACCCAGTCTGGAAGAGCAGGGACTCCAAGGTGGCGTTCTCCACGTCACGGGAGTCAATGGTCAACTCGGTGATCGTCTTGCCCTGGACATTCACATAGTCCAGCGGCCTGTCCAGCAGACTGGCGACCAGGAATTGTGGCACGCCGGAGGCGTACCAGTATGGGTAGAACTCCCGCGATCTGAAGAAACTGAGCAGTGAGAATGGGTTGAAGACCTGCGTCAGGCCATCCCAGGAGTAGCCGCCGTACCAACTGAACACTTCCGCACGGGCCTGTTCCAGCGTCTGATAAGGGCTGACCGAGCCGACCTGTCTCGCATGGGCGAGGTAATCAGCCAGCCGATCAGCGAAGATGGCGTCGAAATCCGCTTCGGTGATCCCGCAGATTCCGGCGAAATACGGGTCCAGGCTGATGTCGTAGAGGTTGTTGAGCTTGGAGAAGATGGAGGTTCGGGTGAACTTGGACACCCCGGTCAGGAAGACGAACCGCAGATTCGCGTCTTGGCCTTTCAAAACGCTGTAGATCGCGCTGAGCTCGTCGCTGTTGGCCCGCGCGCGCTCCGGATCATTCAAGTGGTCGATGATCGGCTTGTCGTACTCATCGACCAGCACTACCACCGGCCTGCCCGTCTGCTGGCGCAGCAGATAGATCAAATCGTTGAACGCGGCAGCCGGATTGGCCTGGTTGATGCTCACTCCGGCCTGGTAGGCCTGGCTATTCAACATGGCCAGGACGCCGACGCGGAGCGATTCCGGATCGGCCACGCTGAATTGGGTGAAGTCGAACCGGATCACCGGATGCGGGATGAAGTCCCAGTCCGATTGCCCCAGCCAAAAGCCGTCGAAGAGTTCCCGCGCCCCCAGGAACGCTTCGGCAATGGTGTCGATCAGCAGAGACTTGCCGAACCGGCGCGGCCGCGAGAGGAAGAAGTACTTACTGCTGTTGACCAACTGGTAGATGCCGAACGTCTTGTCCGCATAGACATATCCGCCCTCGACAATCTCGCGGAACGTTTGTATCCCCAGCGGTAACGGCCTCATCGGGCAACCTCCCCCACTGCTAGCCTAGCCCCACTTCTTCAGCGTTTTCAGCACGTCCTTTCGGAACTTGCCCATATCGTCGCGTAGTTCGCAGGTTTGCAGCGTACTCGAACAAATTTTAGTCTTCAGGGGGTCTCTTAGCTGCGGCTGATGTGTTGTGCTCAATCAAATACTCGCGCATATATGGCACGACGAACTCGACATACCCCCGATCATCTGTTGCAATCAGGCCTGCCTCAACGAGACGCTGTTTATACACCGATATGTAGCTCGTGGTCTTCTTTAGCCGGTCAGCAAGGTCGCTGATTCTTGACGGGCCTGGATGCTGAGCCATAGCCAGCAGAAAATCCTTGTCCATTGGCGAAAGGTCGCGGAGTGCCGTGGCATGCACCAGATGCCCGAGACGTTGTTGCGCTGCCGCAATGCCGTTGCGCACGTGCTCGATGTCGATGATCCCATTCTTGGCTCTGCGCCAAGTCTGGTAGCCCACAAGTTGAACCATAAACGGATACCCGCCGATGGCTCTGGTGGCTCTCGTCCACAGTGACTAGCAATCCGGTTTCCTTCGATTGAAGGTGTTCTACGAGCTGAGTCAGTGCTTCACGCAGGTCCGGGTCGGGAAGAGGATCAGGGGACGACAATAATGGATTCGATGAACTCATCAACAAGTTCAGCCCGGCCAACCAGGAAAGGTGGGTTGGAGCCTGCGCTCGGCTTGAATGGGTTTCTTTCCATCAGATCCCTTTTTGCAAGTTTTGTTACTTTTGCGAGTTTTGTCAACAGGGCGCGATGATTAGCTTGACTGACTTGATGGACGGTCTTACCTGCAGCGAAGTAGGGAGTGACGATCTCCTCGAACACTCACTTAGCCCCACTTCTTCAGCGTTTTCAGCACGTCCTTTCGGAACTTGCCCATATCGTCGGCGGGGTCGGCGGGTTTGCGGCGAGTCAGCTCCTTGTGGCCGATGACCCGGGCATGCTTCCAGCCCTCCGCTTGGTGGATGGCTGCTACGAGTTTGACCAGGGCCGCGCGGGTCTTCTTTGGCCACTTGCCCCGGCCGTCCGCCTCGACGGACCAGGCATGGGAGTTGGCTGACCAGTCGCCGTCGGTTGCCGCAGCGGCAAGTTCGTGGTCCACCTGGCCGCCCACGATCTGTGCGAAGGCGTCCTTGCCGCCATATCCGGCGTTGTTGGAATACCCGGAGGCGATCAGGAACACCTTCCCCGATTTGTCGACAAACCAGTTGGCGAGCGGGCCGGGGAGGTCGTTCCGTCCCTCGGTGACGAGTGCGGGGTCGGTTGAGGCTGAGCCGGTGTGATGGACGACCACGCCTTCCGGCTCCAGCCGGATGCCAGCGGAGGAGCCCTGGCGTTCCTCCCACCCCTCCACCTGGCTGACCTCGATCCCGTGCTCGGCGAGGATTTCGACTGTCCGCCTGGCTGTGACGGCCGGGTCCACAGTTTTGCCACCCGGCTTGAGAATGAGGAATGCGGCGACGACGATGGCGAGAACCGTCCCTATGCTGGCTGCCAGCGCCCAGCCTTTTCGCGTCCCACTCATCTGCCCAACTCACGACTCCCTAAAGGGGCCGGCTCATTGGTCAGGATGCCTCCTCCCCCTAGCGAAGGCATCACCCACTTCCGCCAGCGTACCCAGCGAGGCAACAAGGACTGGTCCCCAGGGTCCAATCCGATAATCAGCGGGGGTTCAGGGCTTCGTCCAAGGCGGTCAGGGTGGTCAGGGTGGATCGCAGTTCGATATCTGCTGGGACGAGGGGGGCGAGCAGTTTGGCCCAGCGGGCACGGACTCGCACCAGGTTGTCACTGGCGCGCTGGGTGGGGTAGAGCCGGACACCACGGCCGTCCTCCGGATCGGCCACCCGCTCCACCAGCCCGCGTGATTCCAGGCTGCGCAGCGCCGTGGAAGTGTTGGACGAGCACAGGCCGAGCCGATGACCCAGCCGACTGGGCGCTGTGCCGGGATTCTGGTCGATGAACCGCATCACCATTCGCTCCAGCGAACTCAGTTGGATGGCTCCGGGATCGTTGCGCACTTCGGCGTTCAGCCGCCGTGAAACGCTCATTATGACCTCGGCCAACTCCGACAACTGTGCTGAACGTCTCTTCCCGGCCACGGCAATCTCCTTTTTAGCTATTAGAAGCATAGCTATTCCGGAATAGTTACCCAGCCGCGACCCAGGCCTCAGCGTCGGCGTAGCAGGCGGCCACCAGGTCGGGGCGGTCAACGCCGGGCAGGTCGTCGGGGACGGTGTAGCCCGATTGCCGGTTCAGATAGGCCAAGTGGCGGTAGGACGGACGCCCCTGGGCGAGCAGGTCCGCGTCCAACGCGGGGAGCGGGGCGGCCACCGGATCGATGCGGTCCTTTACGTAGATCGAGTCGAAGCTCGCCATCCGCCACTGGCCCGCGCGGCGTTCCAGAGTGGCGAAGAAGCGGCACCAACTGGTCAGGTCGCATTCGACGCCATGCAGGCGGGGGCGGAGCAGAATCTGCCCAGGACTCTCCACCAGCGCGCGGTTTCCGGAGACCACGCAGCGGGCCGGGTCGATGGAGTGCATGCCGTTGCCGACACGCGCCCGCGCGCGCGACATGGCGACGAATTCAGCGCTGGTGCCCGCGAACCAGGTGACTTGCACCGTCGCGTCTGGCCAGTAGAGCGATTCCAACGTGTCCCAGTCGCCGCGATCACGGGCGAGCCGTTCCTGCCGGACGATGGAGAACAATTCGGATTCGGTCATCTCGTCACCTCCAAAGCGGGCGGCTCACCAGGAACCTGCGGTTGAAGTCGAAACGTTCGGGTGGGGCGACCTCCAGCGCGCCGAAGCGGTCGCCCAACTCCATCGTGCGCGGCTCGGCTCCGGCTGGTGCCCACTCGGGTGCGCCGCTCCCGTTCGGATCGCCGGTCGTGACGAAGCGGACGACATAGCCGGACATGGTTTCGGCGATGCGCCAGTCGTCGGCCGTCCAGGGCCGGTCGGTGTGGGCCAGGCTGTCCAGGAAGTACCAAATCTCGCAGCCGTGGAACGCGCCGCGCAGCTCAGCGTCGGGGCCGGGTGCGGCGTGCGTCCAGTAATAGGAGTAGACCAGGCTGCTGGCGTGCTCGGCCCAGAGCCGTGTCCACAGATAGGTGGAAGTGCGGGATAGCTCCCTGGCTGCGGCGTTGGCGGACTTGGGCGCGTCGTCGGCGGGGTAGAGCGAGAGGAATTCGTCGGCCAAGTCCCCATATTCGGCACGGGCGTGCGCGCGAAACGATTCCGGGGTGACGAACGGATGCGGCTCGGCGCCGTCCTCGTCGGCATTCGTGCCAGTCATCACCGGGATATCCGCTTGCGCTCCCAACTGCAGCGTCTCGGCGTAGCTGCGCGGGAACACCCAGCCGTCCAGCACCGGCCGGAACAGCGGCGGTCGGTGCGGCGTGGTGCCCGCCTCGTCGGCGTCGTTCCCGACGAGCAGGCGGTCCAAGGGGAGAGCGCGGGCCGCAGCGAGCGTGCTCACGCCGTGCTCGGCCAGCCATTGCTCGCCCTCAGCTTCGGCGGCGTCGA
>JAISCH010000033.1 GCA_031265725.1 Propionibacteriaceae bacterium | reverse complement strand
TTGGACATCCACTGCGGGCAGCAATTCTAGTGTGTCCATAATCAAGTCCAGCCTTCCTCTCTTCGGATTCGGAGCGCTCAGAGTGTAGCAACCCAATTGCGCAATAGTCGCGCCCCGGCCTTCCCGGACTTCTCCGGATGGAACTGGGTGCTCCACAGTGGGCCGTGCTCGACAGCGGAGATGAAACGGTCCATCCCGGCCTCTGTCCAACAGGCGGGCACACCGGGCAACGGCTGGCGCACCGCGTAAGAGTGGACGAAGTAGAAACGCTCGTCCGCGATCCCGGCGAACATCGCTGAGCCGTCCGGCGGGGTCACCGTGTTCCAACCCATGTGCGGCAACGGCTTGGTCCGCAACTGTTCCACCACTCCGGGCAGGACTCCGATGCCAACCGCCGCCACGCCATGCTCCACACCTTGGCTGAACATGACCTGATGGCCGACGCAGATGCCCAGCACGGGTCGTCCCCGCTCCAGCCTGGTGGTGACGATCTTTGGCCCGGCCACAGCGCGAAGCCCGTCCATACAGGCCGCGAACGCGCCCACTCCGGGCACGACCAGGCCAGCGGCCTCCAGGCAGGCATCCTCGTCCGCAGTCAGTTCAACGGACGCCCCGCTGGCAGCTATCGCCCGGGTGACCGAATGCAGGTTGCCGGAACCGTAGTCCAGGACGACCACTGATTTACCCATGAGCTAAGTTTCTGACGGTGGGACTGGAGTCATTCAAACCGACGGCCTTGAGTCGTCCTGCCATGAATACCATACCCAGTTGTTGACGGCGGGCCTGGGCTACAGGCTGCCCTTGGTGGACGGGACGACGCCGGTGATGCGCGGATCGCGGGCAACCGCATCGCGCAGAGCCAGGGCCAGCGCCTTGAATTGGGCCTCGACGATGTGATGCGGGTCGCGTCCGGCCAACAGCCGCATATGCAGGCAGATTCCAGCGTTCAGCGCCAGCGACTCTAGAACGTGCCGAGTCATCGAACCGGCGTAGAGAACGCCGGAGCCGCCGATCCGGACGTACTGCTGGCCCTCGGGCTCACCGCTGCAGACGGCATAGGGCCGCCCGGCCAAGTCGATCACGCAATGGGCCAGCGCCTCGTCCAAAGGGACGCTCGCGTCGGCGAAACGACGAATCCCAGCCTTGTCGCCCAGCGCCTCCTGTAATGCCTGCCCGATCACAATCGCGGTGTCCTCGACACTGTGATGCCCGTCGATGTGCAGATCGCCCTCAGTGGTGACGTTGAGGTCGATCAGCGAATGCTTGGACAAGGCGGTGAGCATGTGATCGTAGAAGCCCACTCCAGTCTTGATCTGAGCGATCCCGCTGCCATCCAGATTGAGGTCCACTCGTACTTTGGACTCACTGGTGACCCGGTGTACTACCGCTATCCGTGCGTCGCTCATCGTACCTCCTTCAACACTTCACCCAGGGCCGCATAGAAAGCCCCGGCCTCTTCCGGAGTGCCCGCCGTGACCCGGAGCCAGCCTGCCGGGCCGGTTTCCCGCACCAGCACCCCACGGTCGAGTAACCGCTGCCAAATATGATGCCGGTCATTGAAAGGACCGAACAAGCAGAAATTGGCGTCGGAGTCGATTACCTCCACCCCGAGTTTAGGCAGCCTCAGCAACAGGTCGTCACGCACCCGGCGCAATTTGTCCACCTGGGCCAGCATCTCGTCGGCATGGGCGAGGGCAACCTCAGCCAAAGCCTGCGTCTGCGCCGACAGGTGATAGGGCAGCCGGACGATCCGGCAGGCGTCCACTATCGCCGGTGCGGCTGCCAGATAGCCCAGCCGTCCGCCAGCGAAGGCGAAGGCCTTGCTCATCGTCCGGGAGACCACCAGATTGCCGAATTCCCCCAGCAGCGTCACAGCGGAGAGTTCCGGACGCCGGGCGAACTCCTGGTACGCCTCATCGACCACCACTATCGCATCGGTGCCACAGACGATCCGGCGAATGGCCGACAGGGCGGTGGTGGTGCCGGTGGGGTTGTTCGGAGAGGCGACTAGGACGATGCTGGGCCGGTGCTCAGCGATGGCGTCCGCGGCGACAGCCGGATCGACGCTGTAATCGCTGGCTCGGGGCGCGACCAGGTACTGCGAATGGGTGTTGCGGGCGTACTCGGGATACATCGAATAGGTCGGCGCGAAGGCGAGCACCTTGCGTCCTGGCCCGGCGAACGCCTGGCAGAGCTGGGTCATCACCTCGTTGGAGCCATTGGCCGCCCAGACCCGCTCAGCGGTCAAAGCCGATCCGGGATGCCGACTGTTCAGGTAACCTGCAAGCGCCTCCCGCAGCGCGGTCGCCTCCCGGTCGGGATAGCGGTTCACTTCCTTGGCGACGGCGGCGGTGGCAGCGAGCAGGTCGGCGACGACCGCTGGGCCGGGCGGATACGGGTTCTCGTTCACGTTCAACCGGACTGGCACGTCCAGTTGCGGAGCGCCGTAAGGCTCCTCCCCGACCAATTCTGGACGCAGCGGCAGGTCGGACAGCTTGGGATCAGGTCTCATGACTCCCGCCTGATGGTGATGGCATTCCCGTGCGCGGGAAGGTCCTCGGCGGCGGCGAAAGTCTCGACCAGGTCGGCCACCGCGAGCAGCGCCGCCTTGTCGTACTCGATGACATGGACGGCTTTGAGGAAGCTCTTCACATTCAGCCCGGACGAGTGGCAGGCGCAACCCCCGGTGGGCAGCACATGGGTGGACCCGGCCGTGTAGTCGCCCAGGGACACCGGGGACCAACTGCCGACGAAGATCGCCCCGGCGACCATCACCCCCACGCACCCCAGCTGGAAATAGACGTTCATCCAGGTCATCCCACCCTCGAGCACGAGCACGTCGTACCCCTGCACGACCAACGACGAGAACGCGTCCACCACGACCCTAGCGTTCTCCACGGCTATCTCCATCGTGTACCCGGTGATATCCGGCCTGTAGGGGTAGTGTCCCTCGGCGGTTGTTGTCTGCAGCGCGCCGTGGAACGTCGCCCCCTCGACGCCCAGTATTTGCCCGTTCGAGAGCGCGAAGTGGTCCCGCCC
>JAISCH010000007.1 GCA_031265725.1 Propionibacteriaceae bacterium | reverse complement strand
GCAAGGTCTACCGCAAGGGCTATCTGGACTTCATCGCTGACATCGACGCCCAACTCGCCCTGATCGACTATGGCAAGGACATGGACGCCGCCGACCGGATCGCCGAATTGCAAGGGATGCGGCTGGTCTGCGAAGGCATGGTCATCCTGGGCGAGCGCTACGCAGCGCTGGCCCGCGAACGTGCCCAGGAGACCGCCGACCCTGGCCGCAAAGCCGAGTTGCTGGAATTGGCCGAGGTCTGCGACGCCGTGCCCGCCCATGCGCCCAAGACTTTCCGGCAGGCCGTCCAGATGTACTGGTTCACCCATGTCGGAGTCACCTCCGAGATGAACAACTGGGACTCCTACTCCCCCGGCAAGCTGGACCAGCATCTTGAGCCCTTCTATCTGCGCGAGGTCTCCGCTGGCAGCCTGAGCCGCGAACAGGCCCGGGAGTACCTGGAATGCCTGTGGGTGAAATTCAACAACCAGCCCGCCCCGCCGAAAGTCGGCATCACCCTGAAGGAGAGCGCCACCTACACCGACTTCTGCACGATAAATACTGGTGCATTGCGTCCGGACGGCACTTGCGGAGTGAGCGACATGTCGTATCTGATCCTCGAGGTGATGGACGAGATGAAGCTGTTGCAGCCCTCGTCCAATGTGCAGATCTCCCGCAAGTCGCCCGAGCACTTCCTGCGCGAGGCGATCAAGATTTCCCGGAAGGGCTGGGGGCAGCCCGCGTTCTACAATTCCGAGGCGATCCTCACCGAATTGCTCAATATGGGCAAGACCTTGGACGACGCGCGCGAGTCGGGCATCGCCTCCGGCTGCGTGGAGACCGGCACGGCCGGGAAAGAGGCCTATGTGCTCACCGGCTATTTCAACCTGCCCAAAGTGTTGGAATTGGTGCTCAACCGGGGATACGACCACTACACCGGCAAGCAGATCGCCCCAGACCTCGGTGACCCACGCGATTTCAAGTCCTATGACGAGTTGTACGCGGCGTTCTACCGGATGCTGGAGTACATAGCTGATATTAAGGTGGCCGGGAACAATCTGATCGAGAAATTATTCATGACCACCATGCCGGTCCCGCTGCTCTCGGTCATCACCGACGACTGTGTGGCCAAGGGCGTCGATTACAACTGCGGCGGCGCGCGCTACAACACCAGCTATATCCAATGCGTCGGGCCAGCCACCATCACCGATTCGCTGGCCGTGCTGAAAAAACAGGTCTACCAAGACGGCCGGCTCAGCATGGACGAGCTACTGGCGGCCTGCGACGCTGACTTCGTCGGTTTTGCAGATGTTTTCGACTTGGTGTTCAACCAGACCCCGAAATATGGCAATGACGACGACTACGCCGACGACATCCTCAAGACTGTGGTGGCCTCGCTGCAGAGCGCCATCGCCGGACGCCCGACCCCGAAAGGCTCGCGGACCATCGTTGAATTCCTGCCGACGACCTGCCACGTCTATTTCGGTCAGGTGATGGAGGCCTCTCCCAACGGCCGCCACAAGGCCATTCCGTTGCCCGACGGCATCTCCCCGGAGAAGGGCGCCGACCGGAAGGGGCCGACAGCGGTAATCAAGTCGGCGGCGAAGATCGACCAGTTAAAGACCGGCGGAGCGCTGCTGAACCAGAAATTCACCCCTTCAGTGATCGCCGGAGAAAAAGGCCTTTCCAGCGTAGCCAGCCTGATCCGCACCTACTTCGCCATGGACGGCCACCACATCCAATTCAACGTAGTAGACCGGGCAACCCTGATCGACGCCCAAAAACACCCAGAGCAATACTCCGACCTAATCGTCCGAGTAGCCGGTTACAGCGACTACTTCAACAACCTAGACAAAGCCCTCCAAGACGAGATAATCGCCCGCACCGAACAAACCTTCTGACAATTGGTCCCCGCAAAGTACCGGACCGCAGCGTCAGCGGAGGGAGGACACTTTGGCGAACGCAGTGAGCGCGGGGGTTTCAAGGGGGTCGCCCCCCCTTGAATGTCAAATATTGGGGCCCCCAAAAAGTACCGCAATGCAGCGAAGCGGAATGAGGACACTTTTTGGGGTTTACACGAAAGTAACACAAGTCCGCTAACGTGCCGCCATCACTTCAAGTGACATCACAAGTTGACGGCCACATTGGCCGTCCTGAGCGATGGGATACCGATATGACGAAAAGCCTGACCAAGAAAGTGCTGGCGCTCGTAATCACTATATTCACCGCATTGTCGTTAAGCGCTTGCGGAGGAGGAGTTGCCGGAGGCGGCGGTGGCGGTGGCCAAACGCCGACTGGCGATACCCTAAAACTCGGATTGATCGCACCGTTCTCCGGTTCGGAGAATATGTTTGGCGAGTACATGCGGAATGGCGCACTGATCGCCATCGACGAGTTGAACGCCGCTGGCGGAGTGCTAGGCAAGCAGCTCGAATTGCTCACTGAAGACGATATGTGCGATCCCACCAGCGCCGCCAACGCGGCCAACAAACTCGTCACCGACGGCGTTGTCGCCTCGGTCGGCGGCTACTGCTCCGGCTCGACACTGCCCACCGAGCCGATCTTCTACAACGCCGGAATACCGATGATCATCTCGGTGGCCAATTCCGACAATCTGCTCAAGGACACCAAGGGCAATGTCTTCCTGATCGACGGCACCGGCACCCAGCAGGCCGCCACGGCGTTGAAATGGGTGGAGAAGAACGACTTCAAGAAGCTCGTTGTGATTGATGACAAGACTGACTATTCGGCCAACCTGGCCGCCCGTTTCGTGGAGTTCGCCAAGGCCGCTGGTCTGGATGTCACCACTGACTCGCTGGTCCCGAAGGAGAAGGACTTCTCCGCCCAGGACGACAAGATCAAGAGCAGCGGGGCTGACTTCTTCTACTTCACCGGCTATGTGCAAGAGGCCGGACTGTTGGTGAACCAGGCCGTCAAGGGCGGTTACACCGGCTCCATCCTGCTGGGCGACGGCTCGGTCGACTCCAAGGTCGCCGAGTTGGCCGGTTTGGAGAATTGCAAGAATGTCTACGCGACTTACACCAAGACCCCGGACATGCTGAACGACGGCGGTGCGTTCGCCAAGCTCTACCAAGCCAAGAGCGGCGGCAAGGATCCCGGTCCCTACACCATCCACTCCTATGACGCGGTGAAGGTTTGGGCCGATGCGGCCACCCGCGCCGGTTCCACTGAGATGGCCAAGGTGGACGAGGCGTTGAAGACCACCAACCTCGAAGGCCTCACCGGTCCCATCTCCTTCGTGGAGAACGGCAGCCGCAGCGGCGAAGGCGGTTTCGTCATCGTCTCCAATAAGGACGACGGCGTCTTCAAGCTATTCGACGCTCTCGCCT
>JAISCH010000224.1 GCA_031265725.1 Propionibacteriaceae bacterium | reverse complement strand
CGGAGCCTCATTCACTCAATCGGCTCACTGACAAACACAAGCGTTTGCCAGCCTCGCCTCAATCGTGACTATCCTATTAATTATGAATGGACCAGTCGTTGACTCAGCCAGTTCGCTTCCCACCGGCCCGCCGGGTCCGGAACGGGACCAGAACCCCGATCCAGCAGGCAACGGCATCGCGGCGATTGGGCTGCGGCGGTCCTTCGGTGAGGTGCTGGCAGTGGCCGAAGTCACTTTCACCGCTCCAGTTGGGGCGATCACCGCGCTCGTCGGCCCCAATGGCTCCGGCAAGACGACGCTGCTGCTGATCCTCGCCGGTCTGCTCCGCCCCGACTCCGGACGGGCGACGCTGGCTGGCTACGACGTGGTGACGGACAATGCCGCAGTGCGCGGCAGTGTGGGCTGGATGCCAGATGTCTTCGGCACCTGGGACGCGCTGACCTGCCGGGAAATCCTCACCATCTTCGGCCAGGCGTACGGGATGGGCAAGCAGGAGGTCCGCAGTCGCGCGCAGGAATTGCTGGAACGGCTCTATCTGACCGAATTCGCCGACCGACCGGCGCGAGTGTTGTCCAGGGGGCAGAAGCAACGGCTCGGCCTGGCCCGGGCACTGATCCACGACCCCGCAGTATTACTACTTGATGAGCCAGCCTCCGGCTTGGACCCGCGTTCCCGGGTCGAATTGCGCAACACCCTGCGCGAGTTGGCCAATGCCGGAAAGACGGTGCTGGTCTCCTCCCATGTGCTGTCGGAATTGGAGGAGGTCTACGACCATGCCGTCTTCCTTTCCAAGGGCCGCACCGTGGACACGGCGCTTACCGCCGACCAGCCCAATCGCAGTTGGAAAGTGGCCGCGTTGGACCCAACGGCTTTGCGGGCCTTCCTGACCCAGGCTGGGATCCCGCACACCACCGGCAACGATTGGGGCGGCGAGATCAGCGTCAACCTCGCTGGTGACGCGGCGGCAGCGGAATTGCTGCGCGCTGCCGTCGCCGCTGGCGTGCCGGTACACACCATCGCGCCGATGGCCGGGCAATTGGAAACGACTTATCTGTCGTTGAATGAGGAACGGGTGTGACTATGAACTTCTGGAATGGCATGACCACAGTCGTCACCTTGGAATTGAAGCAGCGCATCCGCTCAAAGCTCTGGATTTGGGCGATAGTCATCTGGTTCGTCTTCATCGGAGCCGTCACCACGCTGATCATGACCGCCGTGGCGGCGACCGGTCGCAACGACTCCGAGGTGCTGGGCAGCACGCCGTATCAAACCGGCCCGTTGGCTTTTGGATTGATCGTCCTTTTCGTGCTCGGGATGGGATTGGTGATCGCGCCGACCTTCACCGCGACATCGATCAATTCGGATCGTTATCAGAGCGTGCTGGCCACCTTGCAAGCCACCCGGCTCAGCGCGTTGCAGATCGCCGCCGGTAAATTGGTGGCCGCCTGGCTGACCTCGTTGCTGTTCATCGTGGTGGCGCTGCCGTTCATCATCTGGTCGGTGACGCTGGGCGATATCTCCGCTGGACAGGTGCTGGTCTGCTTCGCCACCATCTTCATCGAGGTGGCGGTGGTGTGCGCTATCGGCCTGGGTTGGTCGGCGCTGATCTCCCGCCCAGTCGGGTCGGCGGTGCTGACCTATCTGTCAGTGGTGGCGCTTTGCGTACTGAGCATGGTGGTGATGTCGATCTCATTGGCACTGGCCATTGAGGAAGACGCCGAAGTGCAAGTCTGGCGGCTCTCAACTGCGGATCAAACAAAATTCGACCAGCAGTATGAAGACGGTGATCTCAGTTGGGCGGCCAAGGAGGAATGGGCCAGGAAATGCACTTGGAATACCGAGACGGAATTCCAGATCCACACTGAGCGGGTGTGGTGGATGCTGCTGCCGAACCCATTCGTCATCGTCGCTGACGCCGCGCCGCTACCGCCGAGCGCCACCAATCTTGAGCGCTATATCAGTAGCAACCCCGATCCGTTGGCAATGATAAAGCTCGGGGTACGCAGCATGGCTAGGCCGCCCGCCACCGAGCGCGACGACTGTGTGTACATAATGCTGACCGGCTATGACACCGACTACGGCTATGACGACGACGGCAACGTCTGGGTGACCCAGAACGGCCTGCCAATGTCCTACACCAGCCCGGTCAAACAGCCACCGCTGAACATAGAGACCCCAATCTGGCCGTGGGGACTGGGCATCAACCTGGCCCTAGGCGCCGGATTCTTCATCATCGCCTGGCTGCGACTACGCGTTCCCTACGCCAGACTCCCCAAAGGTCAACGGGTGGCTTGACGCGATCAGCGGTGGACGACCAGATCGACGCGCTGGAATTCTTTGACATCGGAATAGCCGGTGGTCGCCATCGCTTTGCGCAGCGCGCCGACCAGATTCATCGTGCCATCGGTGGTGTGGGACGGTCCGAGCAGGATTTCCTCCAGGGTACCGATAGTGCCGAAACGCACCCGTTCGCCTCGGGGCAGGCTGGAATGCCAGGCCTCCGCGCCCCAGTGGTAGCCGCGTCCGGGAGCCTCGACGGCCCGAGCCAGCGGACTGCCGACCATGACCGCGTCGGCACCGCAGCCAATCGCCTTGGCGATGTCCCCGGATCGGCCCAGAGCGCCGTCAGCGATCACATGGACGTAGCGGCCGCCCGACTCGTCCAAATAGTCGCGCCGGGCCGCTGCCACATCGGCCAGTGCCGATGCCATCGGCACCTCCACTCCCAGCACCCGGCGGTTGCGGCCAGTGGCACCGCCGCCGAAACCGACCAACACCCCCGCGGCCCCAGTGCGCATCAGGTGCAAAGCCGACTGATAGGTGGCACAGCCGCCGACAATGACCGGCACGTCCAGGTGGTAGATGAATTCCTTCAGGTTCAGCGGCTCAGCGATCTTCGAGACATGCTCGGCGGAGACG
>JAISCH010000222.1 GCA_031265725.1 Propionibacteriaceae bacterium | reverse complement strand
GGTTTCGGACGCGGGCTGATGGACGCGCTGGCCCAGGTGCGCAGAGCGGCGGGTGCCTGATGCTGGTCTTCATCGCACTGGACAGGGCAGATTTGCCGACCTGGGCCAACGGCCGACCGCTGTCGTCCCGACCCGGGTTCGCGGTCACAACGGCGATGGTCGACGCCTTTGGTTTCGACAGCCCCACTGAGGAGACAGCCGAGTACACCGCGTTGAACATCTGCGGGCTGGCTGGATTGCTGCAGGGCGGCTCACGCCTGGTCGCAGTGGCCGACGCCGAGGCCGAAGAGACTAACAGCGAATTCGGCGAGGTGAGGGTCAAAGCAGTGGGTTACTCCGCAGTCAGGTCGCTATTCGCCCCGGCCGCCAGCGATCCGGACCTCACTGGGATGACGCTGGCCGAGGCCTGGGACGACGCGGCTGTGCAGGAGGCCATCGTTGACAATCCGCTGCTCTGGTACGCCCCGAGTGAGTGGAATACGCTGTCGCCACCGGCATAGCAATTCTCAACTGGGCCGGATCGGGAGTAACATGCCCGCATGGACGCTATTACCGCTGCACCGAAACCTACCAATGAGACCGTCTACAGCTATGCCCCGGGAACTCCCGAGCGGGCTGCTATCGAAGCCGCACTGGCTGAGCAATATGGGGCCGACCCCATCGAATTGACTGGAACCTATGGCGCTGAGCGCCGTCCGGGTTCCGGTGCGGAATTGAGGGTGACGATGCCTTCCGAACACGCCCATGTGCTCGGAATCGTCCATCAATCCACCGCCGCTGACGCCGAGGCGGCGATCAATGCGGCGACGAGTGCCGCAGCGGAATGGTCCACCACCTCGCTGGACGACCGGGCGGCGATCTTCCTGCGCGCCGCCGAACTGATCACCGGCCCATACCGGGCGAAGATCAACGCCGCGACCATGCTCGGACAAGCCAAGACGATCCAGCAGGCCGAGATCGACTCAGCCTGCGAGTTGGCCGACTTCCTCCGCTTCAACGTCCACTATGCCCGCCAGTTGTACTCCGACCAGCCAATCAACTCGGCCACCATCTGGAACCGGATGGACTACCGCCCACTCGACGGCTTCGTCTACGCGATCACCCCGTTCAACTTCACCGCCATCGCCGGGAACCTGCCCAGCTCACCGGCGTTGATGGGCAACACAGTCATCTGGAAGCCCGCGCTCAGCCAGCAGTTGTCCGCCTCGATCCTGGCGGACATCTTCACCGAGGCGGGGCTGCCGGACGGCGTCATCAATATGCTGCCCGGACACGGGGCCACGGTGTCCGATGTGGCGCTCAAGCACCCGCTGTTGGCCGGCATCCACTTCACCGGCTCCACCAGGGTATTCCAAGGCATCTGGGCCGAGATCGGGCAGAACATCTCCCGCTACCGCTCCTATCCCCGGCTGGTGGGCGAGACCGGCGGCAAGGACTTCGTGCTCGCCCACTCGTCCGCCGACCCCAGGGCGCTGGTCACCGCGCTGGTGCGCGGCTCGTTCGAATACTCCGGGCAGAAGTGCTCGGCCTCCTCGCGTTGCTACATCGCCAAGAGCGTCTGGGGCAAGATCAAGGACGAATTGATAGCTGAGACACAGGGGTTGAAGGTCGGAGATGTGCGCGACCTCTCCAATTTCACTTCCGCGTTGATCGATGAGCGGGCCTACAACAAACTGGACGCGGCGATCTGCAAAGCCAAGGCCGAAGGCGTGCAAATCCTGGCCGGTGGCGAGTGCGACAAGTCGGTGGGCTGGTACGTCTCTCCCACGCTGGCGCTCAGCGACGATCCGGGCAACGACATCTTCATAGAAGAATTCTTCGGCCCGCTGCTGGGAATTTTCGTCTATGAAGACGCCGACTACGAGCAGATCATCGAGCATATCGACCAGACCTCGGCCTATGCGCTCACCGGGTCGATCATCGCCAACGACCGGGCGGCGGTCAAACAGGCCTTCTACGGACTGCGTCAGGCGGCTGGCAATTTCTACATCAACGACAAGTCGACCGGCGCTGTCGTCGGCCAGCAGCCCTTCGGCGGGGCTCGGGCGTCCGGGACCAACGACAAAGCCGGCTCACTGTGGAATCTGATCCGTTGGGTCAGCCCGCGTGCGGTGAAAGAGGCGTTGCTGCCGCCGAAGACTATCGGCTATCCGCATATGCTGTGACGCTCGGCACGCTCACGCCAGCCAGGCGTCAGCGACCTGCTGCTGGAAGTCGATGCCTCTCAGCAGCAGGGGAGCGGCCACCGTCTCCAATTTCTTGCCCAATACCGGGATGGCCACGGTCAATTCTCCGGTGTACTCCAGCACGCAGCCCTGCTCTTCCGGGCGCAGGCACACCGTCCCTTCCAGTGACAGCGGCAGTCCGGCCAGTTCGACGCTGGCCAGTCCGGTGCGTTGCGGCCCGCTGGGCTCGTCCCAGGCGACCTGTTCGATCAGGCTGACTTCAGGCCCGGTGAACGCCGAGGCCGGAGGCACGCTGGCCAGGGTGCGCTCGGTCTTGGTGTGGTTTCCGTCCACGACAACCGAGTGGCTGATCGGGTTGCTCGCCGCAGCGACCCGGCGCAGAAATTCCGTGTCGGTGAGCATGGCGAAAGCCTCGGGGACAGTGCAGGCGAAGCTGTTGCAGGCGGAGAATTCCATGTTGCCCATTGTCCCGGTCTTGTCCATTATGGCCAAACTGGCCGACAATGCAGTGCAGCGAAATGGGGCCACTTTTGATGAGCGAAGCGAATGCGGGGGTTTGAAGGGGGTCGTCCCCCTTCAGTGTTAATTGTTGGGGTCCCCGAAAAGTACCGGACCGCAGCGAAGCGGAGGGAGGACACTTTTTGGGGCTATCTATATAACGATCAGCACACAATGCCGCGAGCCGCACAGACTGGGCAGTTCGCCCAGGTAGGCTTTATGCGCAGGCTTTGACAAATGGATATGGATACCGTGGATCCCCAAGAATTGCCAGCGATGATGCTGGCTGACCAAGAATATGCTCACACGTTCCTCGACCAGTTCCAGGAACGCTATCAAGAGGCCGTCGACGTCCTCACCTCCAGCCGAGAGTCCGGCCTGCTGCGTTACCGGATGGATGTGGTGGACGGATTGGTCCGTTTCAAGATTTTCACCCTCGCCGAACTCGACCTGCACAAAGTGATCCCGCACCTGGCCAGTCTGGGCGCTGACGTCGTGGCGGAGCAGCCATTCGAGTGGCGCCACCTTGGGCAGACCTTGCGCAGCTACGATTTCGGGCTGCGAGTGCCCCCGGACTGGGGTGATTCCACCGCCGCCGAGCAGCGTTTCATCGCGGCTTTCGACGCTTCCTATTACGGGCGTTGCGAGGCAGACCAATTCAACAGGTTGGTGACCAGGGCGGGACTGAGCTGGCGGGAGATCGTCTGGCTGCGCGCTATCGGCAGGTTCGTGAAGCAGGCGAGAGTCGGCTACAGCCAGGATTATCTGGCGGCCGCCCTCTACAACAATCCGACGCTGGCAGCTGGCCTGGCGTGCGCTTTCAGCGCCAAATTCGACGCGGACGCGCAATCGGACGCGCAGGCCATCCTCGATGAGGTCTCGGCGGGCATCGATCAAGTAGCCAGCCTCGACCAGGACCGGATTCTGCGCATGTACGTGTCCTTCATCCGGGCCTGCACGCGGACGAATGCCTTCATCGGCACCGAGGCGCTGGCGTTCAAGATCGCTTCGAAGGAATTGCCGTTCCTGCCCGAGCCGAGGCCGTGGGCGGAGATCTTCGTCTACTCGCCCAGAGTGCTCGGAGTGCATCTGCGCTTCGGGGAAGTGGCCCGGGGCGGTTTGCGCTGGTCGGACCGGGCGGAGGACTTCCGCACTGAGGTGCTTGGCCTGGCCAAGGCGCAGACGGTCAAGAACACCGTGATAGTGCCAGTCGGGGCGAAAGGCGGCTTTGTGCCGCAGAATTTGCCACCGGCCACGGATCGGGCGGCCTGGTTGGAGGAGGGCATCGCCTGTTACCGGCTGTTCGTGTCGGCGCTGCTCAGCGTCACGGACAATATCGTGGATGGCGAAGTGATCACCCCGCCTGCTGTGGTGCGCTACGACGGCGACGATCCCTATCTGGTGGTGGCCGCTGACAAGGGTACGGCGACTTTCTCCGACATCGCCAACGAGCTATCGGTGCGTTCGGGCTATTGGCTCGGCGACGCTTTCGCCTCGGGCGGTTCGAGTGGCTTCGACCATAAACGGATGGGGATCACGGCCAAGGGGGCCTGGGAGTCGGTGAAGCGCCACTTCGCTGAGCGGGGCATCGATCCGGAGCAGACCGATTTCACCTGCGTCGGCATCGGTGATATGTCTGGGGACGTGTTCGGGAACGGCATGCTGCTCAGCCGTCACATCAAGCTGGTCGCGGCATTCGACCATCGGCACATCTTCCTTGACCCGAATCCCGATCCGGAGTCGTCCTTTGTCGAGCGGGAACGGATGTTCGCGCTGCCCAGGTCGTCCTGGGCCGATTATGACAAGACGCTGATCTCCGAAGGCGGGGGAGTCTTCTCCAGGGCCGCAAAGTCGGTGCTGTTGACCGCACCGGCCAAGCGGGCGCTGGGCTGGAGCGGCCCGGCCCGGTTGACGCCGAACGAGTTGATCTCGGTCATTCTGCGCGCCGAGGTGGACCTGCTCTGGAACGGCGGGGTCGGTACCTATTTCAAGGCCAGCACTGAGTCGAACGAGGCAGTCGGTGACCGGGCGAATGACAGTTTGCGGGTCAATGGCGCCGACGTCCGGGCCCGTTGCGCGGTCGAGGGCGGCAATCTGGGCTGGACTCCATTGGGGCGGGTCGAATACGCCCGCAACAAGGGTGCGATCAACACTGATTTCATCGACAACTCGGCCGGGGTGGACACCAGCGACCATGAGGTCAATATCAAAATCCTGCTGGCCGATGCGATAGCAAATGGAGAATTGGCTGAGGCTGATCGGGACTCGCTGTTGGCGCAGTTGGAGGAAGATATCGCGGTCAACGTGTTGCGGCACAATATCGCCCAGAACCTCGCGTTGAGCAATGCCGCCGCCCG
>JAISCH010000181.1 GCA_031265725.1 Propionibacteriaceae bacterium | reverse complement strand
ACTTCTTCACCGGCAGCCGCGACCTGCTCTTTGGCGACGCTGACCGCGACTTCGGCTTTCTTCAATTCAGCCTTGATCTTGCTCTGCTCCGCTTTGGCGTCGGCGAGTTGATCCTGGAGGTGGGACAGCTTCGACTCGGCCTCCTTGAGATCATTCTGCGAGTCCTGCAACGCGGTCGTGGCCCGCTTGACCTCTTTCTCGCTCTCCTTGACGTTCTTGGAGGCGTTGACCAGTTCTTTGCGCACCTTGTCCCGGGCATCGCTGAGGTCGTCGGCGAACCCCAGCGGCACCACGCCCGCGCAGAGCACCAGGGTCAGCAGACCGATCATCCCTCGTCGTATACCGTTGTTCACTCTCATCCTCACTCCTTGCTCATACCCGGAGAAATCTGCGTGTGGCTACCAGTGTTGGGATTACAGACAACACCACTGCTACTAAACCTAGTATCAAAGATGCCGATTGCACATGGGAAAGGTCTATCCAATCCCCACCGATCTCAACCCTGGCTTTACCCCTGATGATTGACTCTTCCAATGCGACCAGGGTGCCGCACGCCAGCAGCGCGCCCATGATCGCTGAAATCAACGCCTCCATCAGGAACGGCAACAGGATGTACCAATTGGAAGCGCCCACCAAGCGCATGATCCCCAATTCCCGGCGTCGGTTGAACGCCGCCATCCGGATTGTGTTGCCGATCTGCAGCGCGGCGGCGATGAGGAGGACGGCCGAGGCCCCGATAGTCGCCCATCTGGCCATATTCAGCCAGGCGAAGATTGAGTCGAGATAGGTGTGCAGGTCCTGGACAGTCTCCACCCCTTTCATATGGGTGACTGCGGACACCACACCTTGATATTGCTCCGGGTTGATCAGCTTCACCCGGAAAGAGTCTTGCATGTCGGCTTCGGTGAGCGTTGCCAGGACGGGCGAGTTCGCATAGTAGGCGCGGAAGTCCTCGTACGCCTCGGCCTTGGTCTCGTAATAAACCTGATCCACCTCGGGGTTGTTCTCCAAAGTGGTCCTGATCTCGTCCTTCTGCGCCTGGGTCGCTTCTGAGCCCTGCTCGCAGTTGGAGGCCTTGGAGGTCTTCACGCACAAGAAGACGCTGATCTCAATCTTGTCGTACCAACGGCCCTTGGTGAGCTCCACTTGCTCGGCGGCCAACAGGCCGACGCCGAACAGGGTGAGCGACACCCACATAGTTATGATCACCGCGACGGTCATCGACCCGTTGCGCCGGATGCCCGAAAGCGCCTCCCGGAAGACGTGCCGCATCTCATCTCCCCCTGAGTTGGTCGCGCCCCGGCCCGGAATAGTCCCAGGACTGGCCGTAGCCGTAGACACCTTTGGTCTGGTCGCGGACCACGCTTCCGCTGACCAGTTCGATGACCCGCTTGCGCATCTGGTCAACGATATTGGCATCGTGGGTGGCCATTATCACCGTGGTGTCGGCCTTGTTGATCCGGTCGAGAAGTTTCATGATGCCCACGCTGGTGGCCGGATCGAGGTTTCCAGTCGGCTCGTCCGCGATCAAGATTTGCGGACGGTTGACGAAGGCTCTGGCGATGGCCACCCGTTGCTGCTCGCCACCGGACAATTCCTCCGGAAGGCGGTCGCCTTTGCCAGTCAAGTCGACCAATTCCAATGTCTCCGGCACCACTCGCTTGATCAGCGTGTTCGGCTTGCCGATGACTTGCAGCGCGAACGCCACATTCTCGTGGACAGTCTTCCCCGGCAGCAAGCGGAAGTCTTGGAACACCGTCCCGATCCGACGGCGCAGGGCTGGCACCTTCCAGGAGTGCATCTTGGTGAGATCCTTGCCGGCCACGTACAGCCGCCCAGCGGTGGGAAGGTACTCGCGCAGGATGAGCCGCATGAAGGTGGACTTGCCAGACCCGGAAGGGCCGACCAAAAAGGCGAACTCGCCTTTTTCAATCTCCACATTGACGTGGCTGAGTGCAGCGCGCTTCTGACCTGGATAGGTCTTCGAAACGTCTTCGAATCTAATCACAGCTACCTAACGGCCGGGGTAGGAACGGGGAAGTTTTCCTGAGAAAATCTCAGGCCGACCACTTATGAGTGTAGGCCAACTAGCAAATTTTGGCCGGAGAAACGCCGACTCAACGCTCACCCTGCTGGCGACGCCAACGGATACCGGCGTCGATGAAGGCGTCGATCTCCCCGTTGAGCACGGCTTCGGCATTGCCCACCTCGTAGCCGGTGCGCACGTCCTTGACCATTTGGAAGGGATGTAGCACATAGTTGCGGATCTGCGACCCCCAGGAATTGCCCTCGCTGAGCAGCCCGCGCAGCTCTGCCTCCTTCTCGGCCCGGGCCTTCTCCAGCAGTCTGGATTGCAGCACCTGCATGGCGGCCACCTTGTTCTGCAGTTGCGATTTCTCATTCTGGCAGGAGACCACCAGGCCGGTGGGCAAGTGGGTGATCCGCACCGCTGAGTCGGTGGTGTTGACGCTCTGACCGCCTGGACCAGAGGAACGGAAGACATCGATGCGCAGCTCGGACTCCGGAATCTCGATATGGTCGGTCTCCTCGGTGACTGGCAGCACGTCCACTCCGGCGAAGGAGGTCTGCCTGCGGCCCTGGTTGTCAAAGGGAGAGATGCGGATGAGCCGGTGGGTGCCTTGTACCACCGACAGCATCCCATAGGCGAAAGGCTCTTTCACGGTGAAAGTCGCCGATTTGATACCGGCCTCCTCGGCATAGGAAATGTCGTACACCTCGGTGGCGTAACCATGCCGCTCGGCCCAGCGCAAATACATCCGCAGCACCATCGAAGCCCAGTCGGCGGCGTCCACTCCCCCGGCCTCCGAACGCACGGTGATCAGGGCGTCACGTTCGTCGTACTCCCCGGAGAGCAGGGTACGGATCTCCAGCGCAGCTATGTCTTTGCTGAGCGCGGCCAATTCCCGGGTCGCCTCAGCGAGAGTGTCGGCGTCGTCCTCAGCCTCAGCCAGCTCTATCAAGACTTCCAAGTCGTCCACCCGGGCGCGCAAAGCATCCAGCCGGTCCACCTCGGCCTGCGAACGAGACAGCTTCGAGGTGACCGCCTGGGCGTTCTCCTGGTCGTCCCAAAGATCGGGGCGGGCAGCCTCGACGGCCAACGCGGCAATCTCTTCCCGCTTCGCCGCCGGATCGAGCACCGCAATGATAGAACTCAAGGTGGAGTCCAACGCGGCCAGCTCCGCTTGCATATCTGCGACAGTCACAAGGGCTTAGTCTATCCTGAACGAGGCGATTCGCCGCTTTCCGCAATTGCGGCTCTTTAATTACTCCGTAACGCGGCGCGCAGATTCAGCGGTTTGGTGTAGGAGATCAATCCGGTCCGGCAAATCCTGACGGCGAGCAGGTACATCAAGGCGGCAGCGCTGAACTGGATCGCTATTACCGTGACGGACTCCCCCAGTGACAGCGTGCCGAAGGCGTTGCGCACCAATCCGGTCAATCCGCCCGACCAGGGGAAGTAGGTGACAGCTTGCACCACCGGATTCTCCGGGGTGGTGACCATCATCCCGGCGATATACAACGGCAGCACTGATGCCAGCATGACCGGGGTGAACAACCCGCCGGCCTCTTTCGCGGTCGGCATTATCATCCCCACACTCACCACACTGACCATGTTCAGACAGAACGCGCCGATGAGGATCAGCGCTCCGACGATCATCCGTTGCGGGTCGAGGGTCAGTGATAGTGAGGCGAGGCCGGCGAAATCCCCATCGACGGAAGCTGGATCGACGCCTTGGGAACCCGGCGACTGACCGTTCAACATGGTCAGCCCGATCACGGCGGGGATGACGAACACCGAGGCCTGCACCAACCCGCAGATCAGCAGGCTGACGATTTTCCCAGCCAGCAGGCTGGCGGCGTCGATTGTTGTCAGCACCATCTCCACCACCCGGTTCTCCTTCTCCTCCAGGAACGCCGACAACATCTGATTGCCCATCAAAGTGATCAGCAGGAAGAAAAGCACTGCGAACAGCAACGGGACGATAGCCTCACCCAGTCCGGCAGCTTGCTCGCCGCCACGATAGGTGGTGGTCTGTATCTGCACGTCCCCGCGCAGGATTTGCACTGCCCGTTCGTCATCGACGCGCCGCTCCACACTGGAATCGAGGATGCTGCGGGCGAGGCTGTCATATTTGCCATTCTCAACAATGCCGGCATCCACAGCGGCGATGCTGATTGCCTGTGTCGCCGGATCCTGCGGGAATGCAATGAAGGCGTCCACTCGGCCAGCCTGCACGTCCGCCAACCCGAGCGCTGGATCAGTGATCAACGTCCCATTGGCCTTGCTGGCTAGCTCCGCATCAATCAGCCCGGAGGCGTCGGTGTATTCAAAAGACGCCACCTGATTGCCGGATTGGGAATTGGCTGCCTGCGCGGAGGTCAGTGACGCCAATGCGGCAATGCCGCCGATGACGACGATCAATATCGGGATGAGCAGGGTGGTCAACCAGAAGCTCGGCTTCCGCAGGGTGCGTCCCACCTCGAAAACGATGACGTTCCAAATATTCATCTCACTCCCTCCCGGCCTGCTCGCCATAGACTTCCACGAAGATCGAATCCAGCGACCGGCGGCTCGGGGTGAACGCCTCGACTCCGACTCCGGCCCGGATCAACTCCGCCAACACCGCCGATGGCTTGACTGAACTGGTCAATTCGATCTCAGCCATCCCGCGTTCGTTCGAGAGCACCCGGTAATTCGGCGATTCGGGGAGGCTCCCGGTGCGGCAGTCGACTTTCACAGTAGTGGCGCCGAATTGTTCCTGCACCGCTGCCACCGAACCGTATGCCCTGGCCACGCCATCCTTCAGCAGCAGGATCCGGTCGCAGAGCCGTTCCACTTCCTCCATGTGGTGAGTGACCATCATCACAGTCGCCCCAGCGCGTTTGTGCTCGTCAATGATGTCCAGCAGCAGCCTGCGGTTGACCGGGTCGAAGCCCTTTGTCGGCTCGTCCAGGATCAGCAGGTCCGGATTGTTCATAACGGTGACGCCGAGTTGCACCTTCTGCTGCTCGCCCCCGGAGCACTTGTCCAACCGCTGCTTCGCCTTGGTCGCCAGCCCCACTCGTTCCAGATAGGCCATCGACCAAGCACTCGCCGCCTTCGCCGCCATGCCCTTCAGCCGCCCGAAGTAGATCATGGTGTCGATCACCGGCTCTTTCTTATAGAGGCCGCGCTCCTCGGGCAGGTAGCCGAGCACCGTCCGTTTCTCCCCGGTCCGAATTTGCGACCCGGCCCGGAACGGCCTCCCGTTGACGAGCAGCTTTCCCGCTGTGGGCTGGTAGATGCCCAGCAATGCCCTGATCGTCGTCGTCTTCCCGGACCCGTTCGAGCCAAGGAAACCGAAGGTCTCCCCCGGCGCTATGCTGAACGACAGGTCGCGCACCACTGTGTTGGCCCCGAAATCCATCCGGAAACGGTCGACCTCTACCACGCTTCGACTCATCCGTTCCCCCTCAATAAATGTGATATCACATTTATACCATAGTCCCGCCGCAAAACCCTATTCCCGACAGCCGACGACCTAAACACTGCCAGGTGTGGGCAGCGATATTGACCGATGTCATTGATTGCCGGACACCCATTGCCTTGCCCCAGATTCCGCAGTCATTGTTGGACAATGCGAACCTCTGGAACATGGCAGCTCAAGAGACCGGCGTATCCACTGTGGCGGGACTCGAAATCTTTGCAACTCGGAGTCAACGGCAGACTCGTGCTTGAGGACGTGCCGCGCCGGTTGGCTGACGTGGTCGTCCTGCTGAACCGTCCGCACACCCGGCAGGCGTTGACGAAACTCGTCCCCGCCC
>JAISCH010000162.1 GCA_031265725.1 Propionibacteriaceae bacterium | reverse complement strand
CTCCATCCGCTCCAAGATGTCCTCAGCCAGTCCGGTGTCCAATTCCGCGATCAAGTCAGCGGCGTCGTCCGGGTCCATCTCCTCCAAGACGTCCGCCGCACGCTCAGTATCGAGAAGAGCGATCAACTCGACCTGCTCGTCCTCCGGCAATTCCTCCAACGCCTCAGCGAGCTGCCGGTCGTCCATCGCGTCCATCACATTCACCCGGCGCACCGGCTCCATGTCATGCAGCTCCCGGGCAACATCCGCTGGTTTCAGCTCGCTCAGCCGGGCGACGAATTCCTCAGCAGAATGCTCCGGAGCCGCCGACAGGAAATCTGGCACCTCCGACCAGTCCACGATGGTCACATGGCCGCGCTGGAAGGGCCGTCTCGGCCCGGCCTCCCGCAGGGCGACCTCGGCCAATTCCCATTCATGCGACCTGATCCGTCGTATCGCCGCGTCGAAGATCGTCGCGGGGACTTCCGAGCCTTTACGAGTGACAGTGCGGTCGAAAAGCGAGTCGATGACCAGGATTTCCCGCTCGCGCTTCTCGAAACGCCGGGTGTTGACCAATCCGGAGATGATCACCTGGTTGGCGTCGATTGAGTGCACCCGTTCCATCGGCAAGAAGATACGCCGCATGGCGAACAGCTCTACCACTACCCCTTTTACCCGTGGCGGCCGGTTCCCACTGCGATTTTGGATGATTACATCGCGCAACTTGCCCACCTGGTCGCCATTGGGGTCGAGAATGGGCAGCCCCTTGATCCGGGAGATGAAAATAGGGATAGTCGCGCCGCTCACGAGTGGAGATTACTCTCTCCAGCGCTGGTTTAGGTAGCCTCTGTGTCGAAAGGGGCGGTTTCCTCACGTTGAACTGCAGGTATCCCTGGCTCATCCGCAACATCAGCAGTAACGACTTCCGCAGGCTGTACTGGAGCTTGACCGGCAGCTTCAGCCGCCCCAACATCGGAAGGAGCGGCTTCGGCAAGCTGAACTGAAGATTGACTGGCGGGTTTGGCTGCATTCGCTTCCACCGGACTGGGATTCGGATCAGTCAAAACGCTCATCGCAAGATTTTTCGGGTTGAGCTCGGCCAGATTCAACTCGCCCAACTCCGGCATCTCCTGATGGATCTGCGCCCGGGCGTTATTGGCTATCCCACGAACGTAATTAATCACCCGGCCAGCCTTACGGGCCAGTTCGGGCAGTTTGTCCGGGCCGAAAATGAGCACTCCCAGCACCGCGAGAGTGACCAGCTCCGGGAATCCAAGATTGAAGTCGAACATCACGCCCCCGAAGCGTCCAGTATTGCCACAAAGGTCAAGGCCATGACCTAAGCCTAACCCACCCTCGTCGTCACTAAATCGATAGTCAAAGCTGGGAGCTAGTTTGGCAAGGCACATTTGGGTACGCTGAACAGGTGCAAGCTAGATTTACCGTCAGCGACTTCGTTGACGCATACACTGACGAGCCGACAGGCTCTAATGCGGCCCGGGCCCGTTCCGCTGAACTCGGTCTGTCCCCGATAAGCCCGACGACCGCCGCCACTTTGCGGTTCACCGCCAAAGCCATCCAAGCCAAGAACGCTGTGGAGATCGGCACTGGCAGCGGAGTCTCGGCACTCGCGCTCATCGCGGGCATGACCGCTGACGGAGTGCTCACCAGCATCGACCCGGAAGCCGAGTCGCAACTGGTCGCCCGCGAAGCGCTCAACGCCCAGGGCATCCCGTCCCGGCGTTTCCGGCTCATCTCCGGGCTCCCGCTCAATGTGCTGCCCAAACTTGCCGACGGAGCCTACGACCTGGTCTTCATCAACGGTGAGCCACTGGAGTATGTGGAATATGTCGCCCAAGCTGGACGGCTGCTCCGCCCCGGCGGTGCGCTGATCCTCAATCACGCCTTGTGGGGAGGCAAAGTCGCTGACGAGAACAACGACGATGACGAACCGCTCATCATCCGTGAGGCACTGGCCTCGATAAAGACGGACGAGCGTTACGTGACCGCCCTGCTCACTGTGGGCGACGGGATGCTGGTCGGCATCATCGAATAGGACCGACTAATTGCCCCCACAAAGTTCTCCGCCGTGCCCGAACACGCTGCGGGCACCCTGGGCGAGCTAGACTCCATCCCTTCGGCAGAGTCTTGATCTCAGTAGGACTCCGGCACGCTGGCATTCTTTGGGATGATGGTGATCCCGTCCTCGACGTAGAAGCCTCTGGCTTTGTCGAATTCCTTGTCAACCCCGATCTCAGCGCCGTCCGGCACGACCACGTTCTTGTCCAAGATGCAGTTGCGCACCACGGAGTTGCGCCCGATCCGGCAATTGTTGAAGATCACCGAATTCTCTATCCGGGCCCATTTGTCCACGAAGACATTGGGTGACAGCACCGAGTGCTCTACATCTCCCCCGGAGATGATGCAGCCCGCCGACACGATGGACTCTTCGGCTGTGCCCCGTAGCACGAATTTCGCACCCGGCGCTTGGACCTGCGAGGTCCAGATCGGCCATTTGGTGTTGTAGAGGTTGAATTCGGGATCCACCGAGATCAGGTCCATATGGGCGGAGTGGTAAGCGCCTATCGTCCCAACATCGCGCCAATAATTGCGGTCTTTCTCGGTCGCACCAGCCACCCTGTTCTGAGTGAAGTCATAGACTTGGGCCAACCCTTGATCGACGAAACCGGGGATGATGTCCCCGCCCATATCGTGCCGGGAATTGTCGTCAGTCGAATCGGCCACCAAGGCGTCGACAAAAGCCTTGCGCGTGAAAACATAGTTTCCCATTGACGCGAACGACTCGTCCGGGCTGTCTGGCAATCCCGGCGGCTCGGCGGGCTTCTCCAAGAATTTCTTGATCTTCCGGTCCGCACCGGCGTCGATGATGCCGAAAGAGCTGGCCTGCGCCCTCGGCACCCTGATGCCGGCGACGCTGCAATCCAGCCCGGAGTCGATGTGGTCGATGACCATCTGCTCAACATCCATCCGGTAGATGTTGTCGGCCCCAAACACGACGATGTAGTCAGGGTTCTCATCGCGCACCAGATTCAAGGACTGGTGGATGGCGTCCGCGCTGCCCTGGTACCAATGCTTGCCAGTGCGTTGCTGCGCCGGAACTGAAGTGACGTACGCGCCGAGCATGGTGGACATTCGCCAAGCCACCGAGACGTGGCGATCCAGCGAATGCGATTTGTACTGGGTGAGCACGCAAATTTTGGTCAAATCCGAATTGACCAGATTCGACAGCACGAAATCTATCAAGCGATAGGTGCCGCCGAACGGGACTGCTGGCTTGGCCCGGTCGGCTGTCAAGGGCATCAGCCGCTTGCCTTCGCCGCCAGCCAAGACAATCGACAGGACATGTGGTCGTTCCATGATTAAGAACTTAGAACGTTCGGTGCCCGGCCACAAGGAAACCGACAAAATGTCCGATATTTATTCACGCTGTCTCTCCAGTATTCACACTTAACTCACCTTGAGTATGGCACGATCAAGGTATGCGAGTCTCAATACTGACCAGAGAGTATCCACCTTTCATCTATGGCGGAGCCGGGGTGCATGTCGGCCAACTCGTGCCGCAGTTGCGCAAATTGACCGAGCACGTCGATGTGCAGGCTATGGGCGAGCCGAGGCCGGGTGCGACCGCGCATCCGGAGACTTTCCCCGAAGGAGCCAACCAGGCCTTACGGGTGCTCGGCACGGATGTGGCGATGGCTGATGCGATTCCCGCCGACACCGATGTCATCCACTCCCACACCTGGTATGCGAATTTCGCCGGTCTGGTCGGGTCCAAATTCCTGGACGTGCCCCATGTGGTCACCGCTCACTCGCTGGAGCCGCACCGGCCCTGGAAGGCGGAACAGCTCGGTGGCGGCTATCGGGTGTCGTCGTGGGCGGAGAAGACGGCATTCCTCGATGCGGCGGGGGTGGTCGCAGTCAGTTCCGGGATGCGCGCCGATGTGCTGAAGTCCTACGACGAGCTCGATCCCGACCGGGTGCATGTGGTGCGCAACGGCATCGACACCCAGGAA
>JAISCH010000153.1 GCA_031265725.1 Propionibacteriaceae bacterium | reverse complement strand
TTTCGTTACGATCTGAACTAGTTAGGCTTATCGATAGTTTCCGGATGGAACCGTCACCTATCGAAGACAGTTGGAAGAACTGTGGCATGGGTTTTGGTAGCCGAATGGCCGCCCTGTTTCGTCGGACACAAAGTGAGGGAGGCTCGCCCAAGCTGGACGGACCTCCCTCGCTCAACAAAAAAGAGGTTATGCCTTCATTGAGCCTGTCTCGAGGAAGCGGATGTGGAAGTCCAACGCCTCGCGCAGGATATGCGGGGTGTGCTGGCTATTTGCTGTGGCCACCGCCCGGTTGTAGTAGTCCCACAACTGGTCTTTGTAGTCCGGGTGGGCGCAGTTCTCGATGATCACCTTGGCGCGTCGGGCCGGACCCATTCCGCGCACGTCGGCCAAGCCCTGCTCGGTGATGATCACATGGGTGTCGTGCTCGGTGTGATCGTGGTGGGAGACCATCGGCACGATAGCGGAAATATCGCCGTTCTTCGCGGTGGAAGGCGTCACGAACGCCGAGATGTAGGCGTTGCGGGTGAAGTCTCCGGAGCCGCCGATGCCGTTCTGCATCCGTGAGCCCATGATGTGTGTGGAGTTCACATTGCCATAGATATCGGCTTCGATCAGGCCGTTGCAGGCCAGCACGCCGAGACGACGGATCGGCTCGGGATGGTTGGAGATGTCCTGCTGCCGCAGCACGATCGTCTTGGAGTATGACGCCGCGTTGTCGTTCATCTTGTTCGCGTAGTCCGGGCCGAGTGAGAACGCCGTCGCCGAGGCCGCCACCAACTTGCCCGCGTCGATCAGGTCGACCATGCCGTCCTGGATTACCTCGGTGTAGGAGGTCAGATTCTCGAACTTGCTGTTCAGCAGGCCGGACAGCACCGCGTTGGCGATATTGCCGACGCCGGATTGGAGCGGAAGCAGATTCTCCGGCAGCCGTCCCTGCTTGACTTCGTTCTCCAAGAAGTCGAGATAGTAGCCCGCGATCTTCATCGAGTCCGCGTCCAACGGCTTGAACGGGGTGTTGCGGTCGGCGTCGTCAGTCTCGACGACAGCGATCACCTTCTCGAAGGGTATCTCGTAGTACTGCTGGCCAATCCGCTGCCCAGCCGAAGTGAGCGGAATCGGGGTACGGTTCGGCGGCAGCGCCACGCCGTACCAAATATCGTGCATACCCTCCAAGCCGAGCGACATCCACGAGTTCACTTCCAGGATGATGTGGTCGGCGGCCTCCATCCAGGAGACGTTATTTCCGACTGAGGAGGACGGAATCAGCTTCTCATCAGCGGTGATAGCAGTCAGTTCAATGACCGCGATATCCATTTTTCCGTAATGCCCGCTGCAAACCTGGGGTCCGGAGTGGGACAGATGGGCATCGACGTATTCGGCGGAGCCCTCGTTGATGCGCTTACGCATGTCCGGGTCGGATTGATAGGGCATCCGGAGGTTGATGCCGTTCACCTGTGACAGCGAGCCATCCAACGCGGGGGCAGTGGATGCCCCGGTGAAGATGCCGACTTGAAATTCCTCACCCCGGTCTTGTGCAGCCTTAATTTGGGCGGCGAGTGCTTCTGGTACGGCTTTGGGGTATCCAGAGCCAGTAAAGCCGCTGACGCCAATCTTCATACCGGGTTTGATGAATTTGGCTGCGTCTTCGGCGGACATTAGCTTGCTGCGCCACTTTTCGCTTGCTACGCGGGACATGCTCTCTCCTCGTCTTTGGTTTTGGGCCTATCGCGTCCTTGGCTAGGCTATCGGTTTTGCGCTCATTTTTCTGCGAATGACCAAATAGCCCCGATCCCAGCGGCGACACCTTCGTCCCCACTCTAATCTTGGCCGCTCCAGCGAGCGCGGCGCGGATTCCCCGGTATTATTTTGCCTAGACCAGACCAGACTAATTTGGTATCTTTTGAAATATGAGTGTGAGTATCTATGAGGCGAAAACCCATCTTTCTCGGCTGGTGGAACGCGCGGAAGCCGGCGAAGAGACGATCCTGACCAGGCATGGCCGTCCGGTCGCCAAGCTGGCACCCCTCGACCCGCAACGTCCCCGGGTGCCAGGGGCGCTAAAAGGCCGGATTGTCATCTCAGCCGACTTTGACGAGCTCAGTCCCTCCGAACTCGCTGACTGGTACGAGACGGATGCCCGATGAGACTGTTGGCCGACACCCATATCCTGCTGTGGTGGCTCACTGACGCCGACCGGCTGACCAGCCGCCAGCGCACCCTGTTATCAGACCAAGCGAATATCGTCTTGGTGTCCGCAGTCAGCATCGCTGAAATTGAAATCAAACGTTCTATCGGCAAGCTCGAAATCGTTGACGAATACCTGCTCAGCCTGTTGAACGGAGGCTTCGACCAGTTGCCGCTGCTAGCCAAGCACGCAGCCCTGCTCGGCACCCTCCCCTGGCATCACCGTGATCCGTTCGACCGGCTGCTGATAGCCCAAGCCATCGCCGAGAACATCCCGATCATCACCGCAGATTCGAGCATCCGCAAATACGACGTCAAAACCTATTGAGTTGTGCGGCTCTCAATCAGGCTTGCTATGGCGCGATGGGGTAGGACATTGGGCATCACAGGGTAAGGGTTGTCCAGGGCTGAGTCGGTGGTGTTCCGTTGGGTAGTTTGGTTTTTCTAAGCAACGGAGGCAGCGCCGGTGGGTCTGATTACTAGGCCGGTGCGGAGTTTCGGGGTGAAGAAGGTTGACTTCGGGGGCATCAGTAGGCGTTCGCGGGCGGTGCGCCTGATCTCGTCCAGGCTGGTGGGGCGGATCAGGATTCCGGCGGTGTAGGCACCCGAGGAGACGGCTTGCAGCATCTCGTCCAGGCCGTGTTGGTAGCTCACTTGGAGGTTGGAGCCGTGTGGGGACTCGGCTACACCACGTAGAGCATGCTCTAGATACGCGCCGTCTATGTTGCGCACACCGGAGCATGCTCCCTCTTTGAGAGTGAGCCATTCCGCCTTGCCATCCGGGTGTAGCAGGGCCAGCCGACCGAGCCTCACCAACTGCGCCAACGTCTCCGGCCCGGGCCGGTCATCCATCGGCGTGATAGTGAAGGTCTCCGAGAGCACGCCGCGTAGGTGCTCTAGGCAGATGCCGGAATAGAGCCGATGGATCGCCTCGATGGAAAGCTGCTCATCGACCAATTCATTTACGAAGGCGAGCGTGTATTCCGCCGGGGTGTCGGTACGTCCGGTGGCGGCGCGAATCTCGTCGCGGTAGCTGCGCGAGATCGAATAACGATGATGGCCGTCAGCGATGAGCACATCGTCAGCGGCCAGGATGGCGGTTATCTCCGCGATCCGGGCTGGGTCGGTGATCCGCTCCACCCGGTGCAAGACGCCCGCAACGGTCAATTCACCGACGAATTCGCCGGGTTCCGCCAGCGCGGCAGTCAGCCCGTCAGCCAGTGAGAGTCCCCAGACCGGGGAGAGGTTCGCTGAAGTGGCCCTGGTCAGGTCGAGCCGGTCGCTCACCGCTTTCGGGGTGATCCGCTCATGCGGGAGCACCGTCGTGCTCCCGGCCACTGGCTCGGCCGAGGTGTCCACCACTTCCAACCCGCCTAGCACGCCGACGATCTCGCGGGCGATGCCGGTCGAGTCGGTGAAACTCATCCGGTAACAGGTGTACGACGGTTGCTCGTCCAGCACGAGCACACCTTCCGCGATCCATGCGCGCAGCGTGTCGGCGGCCCGGAGGTAGGGATCGTCACCTTCCGCTGCGGCAAAAGCCTGGCCGGGCCGGGACAGGTCGCCGCCCGCTGGAATGTCGATATGGGTGATGTTGTGCGGGTCGAGCGCCTTCAACTGGGCGATCTCCGCGTCGGAGAGCACGTCATAGGGCGGGGCGATGACCGCCGATAGCTCGATACCCGGCGCATAGCGATAAGCCCGGAAAGGTGCGAAAGCTGGCATGGGGCCAGCGTAGCCAAAGTCATCCCTCTCTACCACATATACCTATTTAATTAGTGTTGTAGGCCCGCGAAGCCACCCAACGCTGGTAGGCGTCCTCGGTCACCCCGTCATTGGCGATGATGTCGGCGTAGAAAGCGGCCGAGTCGCGCCAGACCCGCTCTTGGGTGTCATAGTCGAGGCCGAGCAGGCCGAAGCGCGGCTCCTCGCCCTCGGCCCATTCCCAGTTGTCGGTGAAGCACCAGTAGTAGTAGCGCTCAATCGGCAGCTCGGATTCCACCAGTTGCTTGAGATGGTCGTGGATGAACAGTGGCCGGAAAGAGTCATTGGCGTCGGCGGTGCCGTTCTCGGTGATATAGATGGGGCCGGGATAGTCCTTGCTGACGCTCCGCGCCAGCTCAGCGATGCCCTCCGGATAGATTTCCCAGCCCAGATCGTTCACCGGGACACCGCGACCAGGGCCTTCCCGCAGATTGCGCACCTCTGAGGGGGTGTAATAGTTGATGCCCTGGAAGTCGTAGTACTTCCCCGGCCGGACGTGCTGCGGCTGCTTGAGCGGAGCACGGAATCGTACCAGACTCATCGCCCGCATGATCACGCTCTGGAACAGGTAGTCCATGCCGAAATGCGCCACTTGGTCGATGGGATGCCACTTCCGGGAGGGCCGGAAGGCACGCAGATGATGGGCCACCCCGACCCGTGCGTCCGGCACCATGTCGTGAATCAGCTTGTAGGCGATGATATGCGCGTACGACAGGTGCTCCATCACCCGGACCGCCTCCGGCAACGACTTGTGCCCCGGCGGCCAATCCCCGGCCAGATATGCTTTGGTCGCGTAGACGTTCGGCTCGTTGATGGTTACCCAGTCGGTGACTAGCCCTTGGAACGCCTCCATCACCCGGTAGACGTAGCGCTCGAAAACACCGATGGTGTGCGAACGCGCCCAAGCGCCGGTGCTTTCCAGCCATCCGGGGTTGTTGAAGTGGTGCAGCGTCACCAGTGGAGTGATCCCGGCCTCGCGCAGTTTGGTCAGCTCGTCCACATAGTGACCCAGAGCTTCCAGTGAATAGACGCCCGGCGCAGGCTCGATGCGCGCCCATTCCAGGCCCATCCGGTAATGCTTGACGCCGAGTCGGCGCAGCAATTCAATGTCTTCATCGACCCGGTTCCAGTGGTCGGCCGCGCGCGCCGGAGTGGAACTATCGGCTATCCGACCAGGCATTTTAGCCCAGCGGTGCCAGTTGGTATCGATTTCCCCGCCTTCGACCTGGGTCGCTGCGGTGGCTACGCCTAGCTCTAGCCCGTTGAGTGAGAATGTGGACATGATCCTCCTTGACACATATCCATCGTGGCAGATTCGTATATATCACTATTTCAGTTTTGGGCGTGTCACATGAACAAGTATGAAACAAGACGAAGGAATTTTTCTGTCCCGGCTAGCCTGTTTGATTGGGTTCTCTGGAAAAAGCCTCCCAGGGAGCGCGCGGCACGATCATCGAAACTCCCTTTCGTGATCAGGTCAGGGAGACGAACGAGGCAACAGCAAGGAGACTTACTCTCAAATGTCAGACATGAAATACGTCTATGAGTTCAGCGAAGGCGACTCATCTATGCGGAACCTTCTCGGCGGCAAAGGTGCCAACCTCGCTGAGATGACCGGGCTGGGGATGCCGGTTCCACAAGGTTTTACGATCACTACCGAGGCATGCACCCAGTACTACACTGACGGTGAGCAGATCAATGACGCCATCCGGGCGGAAATCCTGGAGCACGTCGCCAGTTTGGAAGCCCAGCAGGGCAAGAAGTTCGGTGACTTGGAGAATCCGCTGCTGGTTAGCGTACGTTCCGGTGCGCGTGCGTCCATGCCGGGCATGATGGACACCATTCTCAACCTCGGTATCAACGAGGCCGTGGTGGAGACCATCGCCCGCAAGACCAACAACCCGCGTTTCGCCTACGACTCCTATCGCCGGTTCATCCAGATGTACTCCGATGTCGTCATGGAGGTCGGCAAGGCGTATTTCGAGAAGCTGATCGACCAGATGAAGGAAGCCCGTGGTGTCAAGCAGGACACTGAGCTGACCGCTGACGATCTCAAAGAGCTTGCTGAGCAGTTCAAGGCCGCGTACAAGGCGAAGATTGGTTCCGACTTCCCGTCCGACCCGATTGAGCAGTTGTTTGGCGCGATCAAGGCTGTCTTCCGTTCTTGGGACAACCCGCGCGCCATCTACTACCGCCGGATGAACGACATTCCGGCGAGCTGGGGCACCGCCGTCAACGTTCAGTCGATGGTCTTCGGCAATATGTCGGAGACTTCTGGCACCGGCGTGGCATTCAGCCGTAACCCTTCCACTGGCGAGTCCGGCCTGTTCGGTGAGTATCTGATGAACGCTCAGGGCGAGGATGTTGTCGCCGGCGTGCGCACCCCGCAGACCATCGACCAGTTGAAAGAGCAGAACCCGGCTGTCTACGAGCAGTTCGTCGGCATCGTGACGAAGCTGGAGAACCACTACCACGATATGCAGGACATGGAGTTCACCATCGAAGAGGGCAAACTCTTCATGCTGCAGACCCGCAACGGCAAGCGCACCGCCGCCGCCGCGTTCAAGATCGCCTGCGACCTATTGGACGAGGGCCAGATCACTGAGAAGCAGGCCGTGGCGATGATCGATCCCAAGCAGATCGACGCGCTGCTCCACCCGCAGTTCGACATTGCTGGATTGGCTGCCGCCAAGGTGATCGGCAAGGGCCTGCCCGCTTCTCCGGGTGCCGCCACCGGCCAGGTGGTCTTCACCGCCGAGTACGCCGCCGCCGAAGGCAAAGCCGACAAGAAGGTGATCCTGGTCCGCTTGGAGACCACCCCCGAGGACATCGAGGGCATGCATTACGCGCAGGGCATCCTCACCGCTCGCGGCGGGATGACCTCGCACGCCGCTGTGGTAGCCCGTGGCATGGGCACCTGTTGTGTCGCCGGTCTGGGCGATATCGTCTTCACCGAGGATCCGGCCACTGGACAGCCAGCCGCTTTCGAGCTGGGCGGCACCGTCTATCATGAGGGCGACTGGATTTCGCTGGATGGCTCCACTGGCAACGTCTACGGAGAGCAGATCGCCACTGTTCCGGCCACGATCAGCGGATACTTCGGCCGGATCATGGAGTTGGCGGACAAGTGCCGCGTGCTCAAGGTTCGCACCAACGCCGACACTCCGGAGGACGCCAGGCATGCCAAGGAACTCGGTGCTGAGGGTATCGGCCTGTGCCGTACCGAACACATGTTCTTCGAGGCCGACCGGATCGCCGCGATTCGCGAGATGATCGTCTCGGAGACTGTCGAGCAGCGCAAGGTCGCCTTGGGCAAGTTGCTGCCGATGCAGCGCGGCGACTTCGAGGGCATCTTCGAGGCGATGGAGGGCTTGCCGGTCACCATTCGGCTGCTTGACCCGCCGTTGCACGAATTCCTGCCGACTGCCAAGAAGGACATCAAGGAATTGGCCGCTGAGATGAGCCTGTCCTATGAGCGTTTGCAGACGATCATCGCCAGCTTGCATGAGTTCAACCCGATGATGGGCCATCGCGGCTGCCGTTTGGACGTCTCCTATCCGGAGATCGGCGAGATGCAGACCCAGGCGATCATCGAGGCCGCGATCAACGTGCAGCAGCGTCATCCCGAGTGGAAGATCACCCCAGAGATCATGATCCCGCTGGTGGGTGAGGTGAAGGAGTTGGCTTTCGTCAAGAACATCATCACTTCCACTGCCGACCGGATCATCGCTGAGGCTGGCATCGAGCTCAAATACAAGGTCGGCACCATGATCGAGATTCCGCGGGCTGCTCTGACCGC